>CALBJK010000177.1 GCA_937892695.1 uncultured Prevotella sp. | reverse complement strand
TACATGACTCACGGAGGTACTTCCTTCGGCCATTGGGCAGGAGCTAACAGTCCGGGCTTTGCTCCCGACGTGACATCCTACGACTACGACGCGCCGATCAACGAGTACGGACAGGCCACACCCAAGTATTATGAACTGCGACGCACCATGCAGAAATACGCCGACAGCAAGCTTCCGTCTGTACCTAAGCCTGTAGCTCCGCTGATAAGCGTACCTAAATTCAAGCTCGCCGAATACGCTCCGCTCGGCTACGGCGAAGATACCGTTGTGACATCGCGTGACGTGAAGACTTTCGAAGACATGGACATGGGTTGGGGAACGATAGTCTACTCTACCAGTATGCCAGAAATCCGGACAAAGAGCGTGCTCTCTGTAAACGACTGTCACGACTTCGCCCAAGTTTATATCAATGGCCTGTACATCGGCAAGATAGACCGCGTGAAGAACGAGAAGACGCTTGTTCTTCCCCCGGTGAAACGTCACAGCACCCTAACAATAGTCGTAGAAGCTATGGGACGCATCAATTTCGGACGCGCCATCAAAGACTATAAAGGTATAACATCCAACGTTACCGTCACCGGCGATGACGACGGCGACGAGGTGACATGGACCCTTAGGGATTGGACCATGCGCACGTTGCCAGACACTTACGATAATGCCCTCAGGGCTTTCACACGCTTCAAGGACGGAGCAAAAACGGAACTTGCGCTCAACACCAAGGCCGGCTACTACCGTGGAACCTTCAATGTGAGAAAGGTCGGCGACACCTTCCTCAGCATGGAGACATGGGGCAAAGGTCTGGTCTATGTCAACGGCCACGCCCTCGGACGTTTCTGGAGCATCGGCCCGCAGCAGACCCTTTTCCTTCCGGGCTGCTGGCTGAAGAAAGGAAAGAACGAAATAATAGTACTCGACATCATAGGCCCGAAGGCAGCAGAATGTTCAACAAAGTCGCGTCCCGAGCTTAACAAACTCAGTCTCGACGCTCCCGTCACCCACCGCCGTCCGGGCGAAACGCTCAACACCGCCAAGCTGCCGGTGGCCAAGGCCGGCGAGTTTGCACCTGGTAACGGCTGGCAGACCGTCAACTTCGGCGAAACCAAGAAAGGCCGCTACGTAGCCATCGAAGGACTCGACGCTCAAGACGGCGGCGACATAGCCTCGGTTGCCGAAATCTACGTGCTCGACGCACAGGGCAAACGCCTCAGCCGCGAGCCGTGGACAATCAAGTATGCCGACAGCGAAGATGCCGCCAACGGCAACAAGACAGCCGACAAGACCTTCGACCTACAGGAATCGACATACTGGAGCACCGTTAGCGGTGTGAAATTCCCACATGTCATGGTCATCGACCTCGGCAAAGAACAGAATGTCAGTGGTCTGGAGTATCTGCCGCGTGCCGAACAGGGCGCACCAGGAAGCATCAAGAGCTACCGGATTTATGTTTATTGATTTTTCATAACCAAATCAAGAAATGAAGAACAAACACTTCATTTTATAGACACAGGATGTCCGACATCCACGACAACAGCCGTGGAACGTCGGGCATCTGTCGTTAAATCTCATACAAATGACAACTAAAAACAAACTTTCAAGAGCAATAGCCGCATTTATCATCGGTTTCATCGTCATTGTCACTTACGCTTCAAACCTGTCTCCGAAGCTGGTAAGCGACGGCGCAAAGCTAAAGTACGAAGGCTATCTCTTCGCCTATTTCCCTTCAAACGACAACGAGAACATCTACTACGCACTGTCTTACGACGGTTACAACTACACCCCGCTCAACGGCGGACGACGCGTAATCGCCGCCGACACCTGCTCACTCAAGGACGGACTGCGCGACCCATACATCATGCGCGGACCCGACGGCTGTTATTATATGGTGGCAACCGACATGCGCTGTGCCGAGGGATGGTCGAGCAACCGTGGGCTGGTACTGATGAAATCGGCAGATATGATAAACTGGACCCACTCCACCGTCCACTTCCCCGAACGCTACAAAGGCACCGACTTCGCCCATGTCACCCGTGTATGGGCACCCGAAGTAATCTGGGACGCAAAGGCCAAACGACCCGACGGGGGCAAAGGCCGCATGATGGTCTACTTCTCGCTTCTCACCGACAACGGTTCAATTCCATACGACAAAGTGTTCTACTGCTACGCAAACGACGATTTCACCGGCTTCGACGGCAATCCTACTTTTCTCTACGACCGTGGTTCGGCCACAATCGACATGGACATAGTTTACAACCCCGACGACCGGCTCTACCACGGATTTTTCAAGAACGAAGGCGAGAAAGGCATCTGCCAAGTCACAGCCAAGACACTCACCGCACCCAAAGGACAGAAGCCCGGAAGCCAGTGGAGCAAACCTTCCAAGCCCCTTCAGCAGACAAAAGACGCTGTAGAAGGAGCCGGAGTATTCCGTCTGAACGACGGCAAGACATGGGTGCTGATGTACGACTGCTACATGGCAGGCTACTATCAGTTCTGTTCTTCAACCGACCTGCGCTCATTCCGCGCCGTCAAGAACACCAAGACCAGCGGCATGTTCACACCCCGCCACGGCTCTGTGTTGCCGCTGACGCGCGAAGAGATTGACCGTATCACAGCCGCTTTCCCCGAACACGACCATGCTTCCGACCCCGTAATTCCCGGCTTCCATGCCGACCCCGAGGTGCTCTATTCGCAGAACACCGGCAAGTACTACATCTATCCTACCACAGACGGCTTCCCCGGATGGGGCGGCCATTCGTTCGACGTGTTCGAGTCTGACGACCTGCGCCACTTTACTAATCGTGGGACCTTCCTCGACCTGGCTCGTGGCAAGGACGTAGCATGGGCCGACGGCAACGCCTGGGCACCGTGTATAGAGGAGAAGAAGATTGACGGCAAGTGGAAATACTTCTTCTACTTCAGCGGCAACAATCCCGAGCTGAAGAAGAAAACCATCGGCGTGGCCGTAGCCGACTCGCCCACAGGACCGTTCCGGGCCATGCCCACACCGCTCTTCACCGAGTCGAAGGCCGGCCAGATGATTGACGGCGATGTCTTCACCGACCCCGTCAGCCACCAGTCCTACTTATACTATGGCAACGGCCGTCTCTGCTGGCGCAAACTTGGCGCCGACATGACAAGTGTCGACTCTGTTGAGCACGACATAACCCCACGCGGCGGAACGCTACGCGACTACGCCTTCCGCGAGGGTGTCTACGTGTTCTACCGTAAGGGACTGTATTATTTCCTTTGGAGCGTCGACGACACCGGAGCCAAGAACTATCACGTGGCCTACGGCACAAGCCGCTCGCCCGAAGGTCCCATCACCGTGGCCAAAGACCCGATAGTAATCGCCCAGTCGCCCGCCCGCGAAATCTATGGCACCGGGCACTGCTCAGTGATAAACATCCCAGGCACCGACGAATGGCGCATAGTGTTCCACCGAATCAACAAGAGCTACCTCGGCAACAAGCCCGGAGTACACCGCGAAGTGTGCATACGTCCGCTCACCTTCACCCCCGACGGACGCATCATCCGCGTAGAACCATAACCCAATACCCAAAAGAAAACAACCTCATCCAACACATTTATTATATATGCGCCTGTTCCCCCATCACGGAACAGGCGTTTTTGTTTTGCCGCGTTTGTACAACGCGCTGCAACCGACTCAATACATACTTCTGACGAACTGTAAAGTTAGTATAAATGCACACATATTATGAATATTGTATTAATCAATGTTAACTAAAAGATATTAAGCTTCTCTGTATCAATTAGTTTTTCTATATTTGCAAGTAACATGATGGATGGGAAAGCATTTGCAAATGCCCCCATCCACTTCCAGACACAGAGACACAACATATAACCCCTATCAACGCAACAACACAAAATACCACAATATATGAGAAATCTTATTACATTCCTCGCGCTTATGGCTGCCACAACGGCAGGCCATGCGCAAAACGTAACCGGCAGCCCGGTAAACTTCAGCGGTGTGGACAACTTTACTTACATGCCATCGTTCTTGTCAAACGACGGCAAAGTACATTTCGTGGCAAACGACCTTGAAAGCAACAGCGTCAACGTCTATGACGATGACCTGCAAGTTATCAAGACAATCCGTTTTTCTGGAGACATCAACAGCCGGTGTCAGCTTCCTAGATTTCGACAATTCATCCTCTAGCGACATAGGAGACGGGGAAGTTGACTTAACGGTAAGTCAAAATCTTTTCAACAACGATGCCAAGTACGAGTACATACAGGACATAACCCAAATCATAACAGACGGCGAGAATCAATATAAAAAATACTCAGGATTCAAGATTGTAAACGAAGACGGGAAAGTAATCCAGGAAATTCTTGCCCCATTCCAGATAACAAAAGATAATGGTTACAGCATCACTGGTATCATCAGAGCCAATGACAAATATTTCATCGTAGCAGAAGGAAGAGGCATGTATCAAGAGTCCGTAACCTATATGTACCCCATCAACCGCAACACCGCCAATGGCATCAGTCCTCTTGGTGCGCCGGTGAAGATAAGCGCGAGTCCGTCGTTGGCACGGCGCGGTCAGACTGTCACCGTACAGCTCGACGAGGATGCGACACGTGAGCGCACAGTCACCGTCACCAACGCAGCGGGTCAGCGCGTATGGCGCGGAACGGCCAAGCCGGGCCAGAAGACCGTCACCATCAGCACCGACCGCCTGAGCCACGGCGTGAACATCGTCAACGTCGAAGGCGAATCAGCACGAGCCACATGCAAAGTAATCGTGAGGTAACAACAGGCGTCCATGTGTCCACATGAAACGTAAACATTGGATAACATCCACGAACATCCGCATGTTCGCATGAAATGTAAGCAGGAGATAGCACCCAGCGTGTAGAGACGCGACTCCGGTGCGTCTCCTCGCCAAGAGCAAGCGTAGGATAGCGTTTCGTGGATGGCACAGCCGCTGGGGAGACGCACATTCCGTGGATGGCATAATCCCTGGGGGAGACGCACCAGAGTGGCGTCTCTACACGCTGGGTGGCACGTCCGCATAAAAACAAGTAGGTGGCACGTTTGAATAACAATTACACCAAATCACAAAAAACACTCAAAAGTGTACAAACAGAACATTCATAACCTACAGATTTCTAAAACGCCCGTTTCGACATTGCGAAACGGGCGTTTTTGCGTTCTAATATGCGGCATATTAGCGTCTAAAATGCCGCATATTGGACTGTAAGAAGATGGCTTTTACAACGCATTGACAATCAATGCGTTGCGCAGCACAGAACAGACGAGCACGAAAAATGCAAAAAACTACATTTAGAACATTTTGGTAGTTACGGCTGACAGCGGTCTGATCACTTCTTCGCCGGATGCAGAATGCTGTTATACTTGGCAGGGTCGGCAAGCAGCTTCAGAGCTTCCTTCATCTGTTTGTCGCCACGCAGACTCCATTCTATCGCACCCTTCTGATAGTAGTAGGCCGACATGAGGTCGGCGGTCAGAATCTCCTTTATTTTCTCCTTATTATATGGATAGTCAAGGTCTTTGGCTATGTTGTGCTTCAGCTTCTTCTCCAGAGCCTCAAACTCGGGCTTTGCATCGTCGTAGTAGCCCTCGAATCGGGCGAGCTTTTCCAGTTCGTCGAGAGCCTTTTCGCTCACGCGGTCGTAGGTGAAACCACTGTCCACCACCCTCTTCTTGAAGTCGGCATAGTCGGCATCTGACAGATCGAACTGCGATGGAGCAGCCACCGAGGGATGGTTCTTGATATAATCAATCTCATAGTTGAGCACAAGGTCGGTGGTGTCTACTCGTTCCAGATAGTAGGCTATGTTGGGCAGCGAGTCGGGCTGCACCTCGATGTCTGGCTTTATGCCTCCGCCGTCGCGCACTATACGTCCTCCGGACGTGCGGAATTCGTGTGTGAGCGAGTCGGGCACATGTTCCATGTATCCTCCGCGCGAATGCTTGTAGTTGATTGCCTGGATGCACCGTCCGCTCGGGATGTAGTACTTGGCGGTGGTGAGTTTGAGCTTTCCGTTATACGGCAGCGGGACGTTGGGCACCTGTACGAGACCCTTCCCGTATGTGCGCGTACCCATGACGACGGCACGGTCGAGGTCTTGCAGCGCGCCGCTTGTGATTTCGCTTGCGCTGGCCGTGTTCTCGTTGACGAGCACAAGTATGGGCATGAGCGTGTCTATAGGTTCGACAGTTGTCTTGAATGTCTGGTTAGAGCTTTTTATCTTGCCCTTCATAGTGAGCAGCTCTACCCCCTTGGGCACGAACATGTTGAGAATCTCTACGGCCTCCTGCACCGAGCCTCCGCCGTTGTTGCGCAGATCTATCACCAGACACTTAGCCCCTTGCTTCTTCAGATCGAGGAAAGCCCGTCGGAAATCCTTGGCGCAACCCTCTATGAATGAGTTGAGGTTGATATACCCCACACCTCCGGGCTGCATACCGTAGTAAGGCAGATAAGGCATCTGGATGGAGCGTCGCCGCACCTTGAAGGTGAGCTTTTTGCCCGTGGACGGACGTTCCACCTTTATTTCTATGGTTGTTCCGGCATCGCCTCGCAGATGGTCGCTGACGTAGGCTGTTGTCTTGTCGGCCATCGATTCGCCGTCGATGCTCAGTATGATGTCGCCTTTCTTCAATCCCACTTCGGCTGCCGGCATGTTCTCGTAAGGCTCATTAATAACCACGCGCTTGCGTGTGAAGCTGTAGCTGATGATCGCTCCTATGCCGGCATACTTGCCGGTCATCATCTGCTTGTACTCACCCGCCTTGTCCTCGGGGTAATACTCGGTGTAGGGGTCGAGACTTCTGAGCATCGCCCTTATGCCCGTTCCCACGACTTCGTCGGCATCGAGCGTGTCGACATACATCATGTCGAGGTTCTTGTAAATGGCATTGAACACGTCGAGGTTCTTAGCCACCTTGAAATTGTGGTCCTTGTCGCCCTGCGCCCACGTCGAGGCAGCCACTAGAAGAAACACAAACGAAAGTATCTTACGCATAGTCATCACATTGTTTATTTGGCACAAAAGTACTACAATAAGCTCGTATTAAGCCTAAACAAGCTTATTTTTTATCCTATTTTATCGGATTTTTTGTCGTCCGGTCATTTTTTCTTCTAAAAAGTTTGGCAGTTCGGGAAAAACATACTACCTTTGCAACCGCAATCAGAAAAAGATTGCACAATGCTTCAATAGCTCAGTTGGTTAGAGCACCTGACTGTTAATCAGGGGGTCGTTGGTTCAAGCCCATCTTGAAGCGCATAAGTCCGAAGACATTGTCTTCGGACTTTTTGTTTTTCTCAAATATTATAACCACCTACCGTGACAGCCAACAACTTAATAAAACAAAAATAACCGGACAATATTCGTTTGTTGTTACTAAAATAGGTAACTTTGCGTGAATTTATTTTTTAGATGTAATATTTAGATGAACGTAATTACGAAAACAGTATCATTGCCCGATGGAAGAACCATCAGCATTGAGACCGGGAAAGTGGCAAAGCAGACCGACGGAAGTGTTGTCCTGCGTATGGGCAACACCGTACTTCTGGCCACTGTTTGTGCCGCAAAAGATGCAGTTCCCGGAACAGACTTCATGCCTTTGCAGGTAGACTACAGAGAACAGTACTCGGCAGCCGGACGATTCCCCGGCGGCTTTACCAAACGCGAAGGCAAGGCAAGCGACGACGAAATTCTGACATCGCGTCTGGTAGACCGTGTGCTGCGCCCCCTATTCCCTTCCAACTTCCACGCCGAAGTGTATGTCAACATCATGCTTCTCAGTGCCGACGGTGTTGACCAGCCCGACGCTCTGGCCGGTTTTGCAGCATCAGCCGCGATGGCTTGTTCAGATATACCTTTCGAATGCCCCATTTCTGAGGTGCGCGTAGCGCGTATCAACGGCGAGTATGTGATAGACCCGACATTCGAGCAGATGAAAGAAGCCGACATGGACATCATGGTAGGTGCTTCGGCAGAGAACATCATGATGGTTGAAGGCGAGATGAAGGAAGTGTCCGAGCAGGACATGATAGGTGCACTCAAAGCTGCCATGGCCGCAATCAAGCCCATGTGTGAGCTTCAGACTGAGCTGTCCAAGGAACTCGGCACCGATGTAAAGCGTGAATACTGCCACGAGGTGAACGACGAAGAGCTGCGCGAGCAGATTCGTAAAGAAACCTACGACAAGTGCTACGCCATCGCCCAGGCCGGCGACCATGACAAGAAGTCACGCGAAGAAGCTTTCGACAAGATTCTGTCTGACTTCTCCGACGCTTACGATGCAGCACACACCGACCTCACAACCGAAGAACTCGACGAGAAGCATGCCGAGATGGCACGCTACTATGCCGACGTGATGCGCGACTCTATGCGCCGCTGCATCCTCGACGAAGGCAAGCGCCTCGACGGCCGCAAGACCGACGAGATACGCCCGATATGGTGCGAGGTAAGTCCGCTGCCCATGCCTCACGGAAGCTCTATCTTCACACGTGGCGAAACACAGAGTCTCTCTACATGTACGCTCGGAACAAAGCTCGACGAGAAGCTCGTCGACAACGTGCTTGAAAAAGGCTACCAGCGTTTCCTTCTCCACTACAACTTTCCTCCTTTCTGCACAGGCGAAGCCAAGGCACAGCGCGGCGTAGGCCGTCGCGAAATAGGCCACGGCCACCTCGCATGGCGCGCCCTGAAAGGACAGATTCCAGAGGACTTTCCTTACACCGTACGTCTGGTGAGTCAGATTCTGGAGTCGAACGGATCGTCATCAATGGCAACCGTATGCGCCGGAACACTCGCCCTGATGGATGCCGGCGTTCCGATGAAGAAGCCCGT
>CALBJK010000176.1 GCA_937892695.1 uncultured Prevotella sp. | reverse complement strand
ATTGAAAGCTATCGACAAAGATGTCAGGCACACAGTGTTCTCTTTCATTCCCAACACGGCCGAAGTGGCATACTACGGACTGCTCAACAGCTTCAAGAAGTACATCAATGACAGCAAGATAAAGAAGATTCAATCTCTCGGCCATGCACCGACAGAAGAAGAGCTGCACTCCATACTCGAATACTACATACGGTCAGAGAAAGTGGCATGGAAGGACATCAAGCTCCGTACATTCATCACTGAGGGCAACTCCCGCAACGACCTTGCATCACATGTTTACGACATAACATACGGAAGCATAGTCCCGTATGAGGACAACCTTGTCATCATCGACGACAGCATCGTTCGCGGAACCACCCTTAAAGAGAGCATTCTTCGCATTCTCGACCGTCTACATCCAAAAAAGATTGTCATTGTGAGCAGTGCCCCGCAGATTCGCTATCCCGACTACTACGGCATCGACATGGCACGTCTCGAAGAGTTTTGTGTGTTCCGGGCTACCATCCAACTGATAAAGGAAAGGAATCTCTGTAGTCTCATTGAAGACACATACAGAGAATGCAAAAACGAACTTTCGAAACCAAAGAACGAAATACGCAATGTCGTAAGAGACATTTACGAACCGTTCACAGTAGAAGAAATCAACAAGAAAATCGTTGAAATGCTCAGACCAGAAGGCATGGAAACTCCGGTCGAGATTGTCTACCAGTCGTTAGACGGGCTGCACAACGCAATCCCCAACCACAAGGGCGACTGGTATTTTACTGGACTTTACCCTACGCCGGGCGGAACAAGAAAATGTAACGAGGCATTTATCAACTACTTCGAAAAAGTGTATCCAAACGAACAGAATTCATAAGAAATAATGAAAAACGTAACTTTAGCTTTGGAAGACGGGACTCTATTCCACGGCAAGTCCTTCGGATACGATGCTCCCATCGCCGGTGAAGTCGTCTTCAATACAGCGATGATGGGTTACCCCGAGTCGTTGACCGACCCGTCATACGCCGGACAGATGATCACATTCACCTACCCGTTGATAGGCAACTACGGTGTCCCCCCATTCACATTCGAGGCCAACGGCCTGCCCACATTTATGGAGAGTGACAAGATTCACGCCTCCGCGATAATTGTAGCCGACTATAGCAAGGAGTACTCCCACTGGAATGCAGTTGAGAGTCTGGCCGACTGGCTCAAACGCGAACACGTGCCGGGCATCACAGGCATAGATACACGTGCTCTTACCAAGAAGCTTCGCGAACACGGAGTGATGATGGGCAAGATTCTCTTCGACGACGAACCTGACAACATTCCCGAAGCCGAATATGAGGGAGTGAACTTCGTCGACAAGGTGAGCTGCAAGCATATAATACGCTACAACGAGGGCGCAGGCAAGCGCGTGGTTCTAGTCGATTGCGGTGTCAAGGCCAATATCATCAGATGCCTTATTAACAGAGGCGTTGAAGTTGTGCGCGTCCCATGGAATTACGATTATACCTCAATGGACTTTGACGGACTGTTTCTTGGCAACGGTCCCGGCGACCCCGATATGTGTGAAGATGCCGTCAACATCATCCGCAAACAGATGAGTTCTTCACGCAAGCCTATCTGCGGCATCTGCATGGGCAACCAGCTGCTCGCCAAAGCCGGAGGGGCAAGCATCTACAAGCTGAAGTACGGCCATCGTTCCCACAACCAGCCAGTACGCATGGTGGGCACGACAAAGTGCTATGTCACAAGTCAGAACCATGGTTACGCTGTCGATGCCAACACTCTAGGCGAAGACTGGGAAGAGCTGTTCGTCAACATGAACGACGGTTCCAACGAGGGGATAAAGCATAAGACCAACCCGTGGTTCACCAGTCAGTTCCACCCCGAAGCATGTTCCGGCCCTGTAGACACGGAGTTTATGTTTGACAAGTTTGTGGACACACTAAAGTAAGAGAAAATGAAAGACAATAATATTAAGAAAGTCCTGCTGTTAGGCTCCGGCGCACTGAAGATTGGCGAAGCCGGCGAGTTCGACTATTCTGGTTCGCAAGCTCTCAAAGCCCTGCGTGAAGAAGGCATTAAGACTGTTTTGATAAATCCTAATATCGCCACTGTCCAGACCTCAGAAGGAGTAGCCGACCAGATTTATTTTCTTCCCGTGCAGCCCTACTTCGTAGAGCGGGTCATAGAGAAGGAACGCCCCGACAGCATCCTTCTGGCCTTCGGCGGCCAGACTGCGCTCAACTGTGGCGTGGCTCTCTACAAGAGCGGTGTGCTTGAGAAGTACAACGTCAAGGTACTTGGCACACCCGTCCAGGCCATCATGGACACCGAAGACCGCGAACTGTTCGTCGAAAAGCTGAACGAGATTGACGTAAAGACCATTAAGAGCGAAGCCTGCGAGACCATCGAACAGGCCCGCAAAGCAGCTGCAGATCTGGGCTACCCGGTCATCCTGCGTGCAGCCTACGCCCTCGGCGGACTCGGAAGCGGATTCTGCGACAACGAGAACGAGCTTAACAAGCTGGCAGAGAAAGCCTTCTCGTTCTCTCCACAGGTTCTTGTCGAAAAAAGTCTGAAAGGATGGAAGGAAATCGAATACGAGGTTGTGCGCGACCGTTACGACAACTGTATCACGGTCTGCAACATGGAGAACTTCGACCCGCTGGGCATACATACTGGCGAAAGTATCGTCATCGCGCCGTCACAGACGCTGACCAACAGCGAGTATCACAAGCTGCGCGCACTGTCAATCAAGATAATCCGTCACATCGGAATCATCGGCGAATGTAACGTCCAGTATGCCTTCGACCCCAAGAGCGAAGACTATCGCGTCATCGAGGTCAACGCCCGTCTGAGCCGTTCATCGGCTCTGGCCTCCAAGGCCACCGGCTATCCTCTGGCTTTCGTTGCCGCCAAACTCGGTATGGGCTACGGACTGTTCGAGTTGAAAAACTCTGTCACCAAGACCACGAGCGTATTCTTCGAACCTGCTCTCGACTATGTTGTCTGCAAGATACCGCGCTGGGATCTCAGCAAGTTCCACGGCGTAGACAAGGAGCTGGGTTCTTCTATGAAGTCAGTAGGCGAAGTAATGGCCATCGGCCGAAACTTTGAAGAAGCCATACAGAAGGGTCTGCGCATGATAGGCCAGGGTATGCACGGCTTCGTCGAGAACAAGGAGCTGCACATTCCTGACATCGACTCGGCTCTGCGCGAACCTACCGACAAGCGTGTCTTCATCATAGCCAAGGCCATGAAGAAAGGCTACACCATCGACCAGATACACGAACTGACCAAGATAGACAAGTGGTTCCTACAGAAACTGAAGCACATCATTGACATCGACCGTCAGCTCGAAAGCCTCAAGAGCGTCAACAACCTCGACAAGGAGCTGCTGCGCACAGCCAAGGTCTACGGATTCACCGACTTCCAGATAGCCCGCGCCGTTGGACTCGAAGCCGAACTGGGCAACATGCACAAGGCTATGCTCACCATCCGCACCCTGCGCAAGCATCTCGGCATACTCCCGGTTGTGAAACAGATCGACACCCTCGCAGCCGAGTATCCGGCCCAGACCAATTATCTGTACATGACCTACGCCGGTGTGTCGAGCGACATCGAGTATGAGAAAGACAAACGTTCTATCGTCGTCCTCGGTTCAGGAGCCTACCGCATTGGTAGTTCTGTAGAGTTTGACTGGTGTGGCGTTCAGGCCCTCAACACCATCCGTCGAGAGGGCTTCCGCTCGGTGATGATCAACTACAACCCCGAGACCGTGTCTACCGACTACGACATGTGCGACCGCCTCTACTTCGACGAGCTGACCTTTGAGCGTGTCATGGACATCATCGACCTCGAATGTCCGCACGGGGTAATCGTCTCTACCGGCGGTCAGATTCCTAACAACCTGGCCATGAAGCTCGATGCAGAGAACGTGCCCATCCTCGGCACAGCAGCGTCAGACATCGACAACGCCGAAGACCGCGCCAAGTTCTCGTCCATGCTCACCCGTAACGGTATAAACCAGCCCGAATGGAGCGCACTCACGTCTATGGACGACATTCATAAGTTCATCGACAAGGTGGGCTTCCCCGTGCTTGTGCGTCCGTCCTACGTTCTGTCGGGAGCGGCCATGAACGTCTGCTCCAACATGGAAGAACTGGAACGTTTCCTCAAACTGGCAGCCAACGTCAGCGAAGACCATCCCGTCGTTGTCAGTCGCTTCATAGAACACGCCAAAGAGATAGAGATGGACGCAGTGGCCAACAAGGGCGAGATTCTGGCCTACGCCATATCCGAGCACATCGAGTTTGCCGGTGTGCATTCTGGCGACGCAACAATACAGTTCCCGCCCCAGAAGCTCTACGTCGAGACCATGCGCCGCATCAAGCGCATCAGCCGCAAAATAGCCAAAGAACTGCACATTTCCGGACCGTTCAACATCCAGTACATGGCCCGCGACAACGACATTCTGGTCATCGAGTGCAACCTGAGAGCTTCGCGTTCGTTCCCGTTCGTGAGCAAGGTGCTCAAGATCAATTTCATCGACCTGGCCACCAAGGTCATGCTGGGTCTGCCGGTAGAAAAGCCGGGCAAGAACCTCTTCGACCTCGACTACGTGGGCATCAAGGCATCCCAGTTCTCCTTCAACCGTCTGCAAAAGGCCGACCCTGTGCTCGGCGTAGACATGTCATCGACGGGCGAGGTGGGCTGTCTGGGCGACGACACCAACGCCGCCCTGCTAAAGAGCATGATTTCGGTAGGACAGCGCATACCCAAGAAGACAATCTTGCTCTCCACCGGAAGTACGAAGCAGAAAGCCGACATGCTCGATGCAGCTAAGGAACTTGTGGCTCACGGCTACGAACTATATGCCACCGGAGGCACCTCTACATTCCTCAATGACAACGGCATCAAGAACACCCGTGTCTACTGGCCTTCTGAAGAAGGACAGCAGCCCCAGGCTCTGTCGCTGCTCCACGAGAAGAAGATTGACATGGTGGTGAACATACCTAAGGATCTCACTGAACACGAACTGTCCAACGGCTACAAAATTCGCCGTGCGGCCATCGACCTTAATGTTCCGCTCATCACCAACAGCCGTCTGGCCAGCGCGTTCATCCACGCCTTCTGTACCTTGAAGCTCGACGACATCGACATCAAGAGTTGGGAAGAATATAAGTAAGACGTTTAACAACACCGATACCGAAAAAGGCGGTTTCCATAAAGGGAGCCGCCTTTTTTCGTAATGAAACAATTGTCACCATACATATATACCTTTTGAGCTGTAGGGACGCACGGCTCGTGAGTCCGCAATATACGTCGGACATCGTGAGTATGATAAACGCGTTATGTTCAGTCGTGATCAAATTGCGGAATTTGGAAAACGTTGCGGACGCACGAGCCGTGCGTCCCTACTATTGACATGTAACTTTCAAACTGAAACCTCGAAAATTTCTTCTTTTTGTGACTTTTTCTTGACAAAATAAATTCGCGAAATAGATGTCGACAAACGTAAAAAACGGGCTTGAAACACGAAACAAAGCTTGTCAAATTCTGAAACAAGGCATATTGAATTCTGAAAAGCACCGTTTCAGAACGTGAAACGAGGCATTTCAGAACTCAGAATGACGCTTCTTTCAAGAGAAAACACCGCATTTTACAGCATTTACTGCATATAGATGCATAATAAATACGCTTTTATTATTATTTAAACTGCTATATCCTTGATTATCAAGTGATTCTATTTTAAGGATAAAATCCTCATTTTTGCGATATTTCAGCCAAAAGATAAAGTCGTCGAAAAAACGCGAGTTATGAGCAACAGGAATCGTTTGATTTTCTGAAATTCGCCCTTTCAGAGCACTAAAAACGAGAAAACTGCTTACAGATTGAAACCTGTCGGGAAACAGGAAGCTTCCCTACAATCAGTTATTCAAGTTTCGGATTTGCTTTTAACCATATATACACTCTTCTCGTTCTCTGAATTGATTCCGGACGCACGAACCGTGCGTCCCTACTGAAAGTGGCAATCCTCTTATAAATATGGCTTGCTATTAAATCGTATCCACGTGTATCCCGTAGAAACGTCACTATGGTGCGTCTCCCGAGAGGACATGCCACCCACCCAAAAACGCATCTTCCAAACGGACTTACACCCAAAAGCACATCTTCCAAACGGAATATCGCCTACATGACATCATTCTTTATTACTTCTATCACATAATCCCCCATTTGCGCAAACGGTTGCGCACCGACTTGAAGATGAATTTGAAATTGCCGTAGCGCAGATTCAGCACGAGTTCCTCCATCGACCGGCTTATTTTTATCATCGGGTGACCGTAGGCGTAGGTGCGATAGACGCTCTCTTTATAGCCGACATTCTCTATCACATACTTAGGATGACGCAAGGGAAAATTGACATCATAGCGTTTCATCGTGAACATCTGCCTCACCCTACGCGGCATGGCCGCCAGACTACCACCATAATGGGTGGATTCGCCCTCGGATCCGAGGTTGTTTATCATGTTTCGTGTTGGGGTTATGGCGAGTCCGCTGTTGAGCACCATCGACGACCAGAATATAGTTTCATAATGGGCTATTCCCGATGCCCGGTGTTTTTCGCATAGCTCCAGCATACCCTTCCAATAGCTCCGCTGCTTCATAACGCCTTGCAGACGAACCATAGTCTGACGGTCGTCCATAAACGAATAGCTTGCATCCCATTTGTCAACGACCCGTCGCCACGATGCCCAACCCCAAATAGAGAATACCGAAGTAAAGAAATAGTCGTCTTCTACGCCGGGAGTCACCTCGTCGCTATTGAAACCTGCAATCATTGTTATGCGCTCGTCGTTCTCGTAACGGTCAAGCATTTCCTTACAAAAAGAAAAGAACGACAAAGAAGGCACATCGTCATCTTCTAACACTATACATTTGTCCGATATATAAAAAGCCCATTTTTGTGCGAGATATTCTGAAGGGTCGCAACCTTGGTTTTGGGTTTGATAGTTACGTTGAACCTCGCATTGCCAATCAATATCATTTACAATATCACGGCATTGCTGCATTAAAGGAACATCTTTTTGGCTACGTGGCCCGTCTTGATAGAGAAACAAGCGAGAAGGCCGTGCCCGGCGCACAGCGTCGAAAACCCTCTCCAAATGGTCGGGACGGTTAAAGAAAAGTATTAATACAGAGACATCTACTTCGGCCGGATAGTTCATATCTTAATGTTTTAAGGTGGTTCGATAAGACGTTTACAAAATTAGCCTTTTCCATACGAACGACAAAATAAAAACAACGAAAGTTGCGGATGTGTCAATCAAAATTAAAAATATCGGTCCTATCGGTAATGGAGATGACACATTGTGCGTCTCCTAATTACAAACGAACATGGCTCAGCCTGTAGAGACGACACTTTGGTGCGTCTCCTTAAAGGTATGTGTCTATCAGGTGCGCCCCGACAACGTGGACGGCATTCAATGGTTGAATACGCTTGGGAGACGCGCCAAAGTGGCGTCTCTACAACGTGGATGGCAACCCTTAATTACAAACGGGTACGGCGCGTGAGTGGCATTCCATTTAAACGATATACATTAACAATAGACCATAAAGCAGCATTTTATCGCAAAAATGGCAATCTGAAATAAAAACGGAGAAAATCGCTTCTTCATATCATTCAAAACGTCTATATTTGGAAAAACTTTAACCAAATAAAATAACAGACAATGAAACATCTACTTACTATCTTGATGCTCCTCGGCGTATCTGTGGTCTACGCCGACGGTATGTTTGACGGCAAGCCCAACTGGCAATACGAGTATGCCGGCGATTTTGAGCAATACATTGCCGACGGTAGTAACGGGTTACGTTCGGCTTCCTACTCGTTTTGGATTGACGGCGAACTGATTCTTTATGATTTCACGATGAAGAAGGGCGACGAACTACCCTCTCGGGATGGCAGCAAACTCACGGTGAAGGAAGTGACCGAGCGCAAGGACAATGCCGGGAACAGCAGGACTGTCATTGTTCTGAGCAACGGCGTAGAGATAATGGAAGGCATTGGGTGTACATCGGGTGCTGGCCTGTTTGCCGCATGGCTCAATCCTGTTGTTTCACCGATACAGGGAGGCATAACCTACGGAGCACTGATACGGCTGGAAAAAGGCGGAACCGTGGTATATGAAAAGTCGTGGGACGAATCGCGGAAGGAATACGCCGAATATCTTCAGGCTACAGACATTACAAGAATTGAGGAAGCATCAGCAATTGATGACGCACCAGTTTATGATATAACAGGACGGCGCATTGCAGGAAAGCCAGAAAATGGCATATATATAAAAGGTGGGAAGAAGTACGTGACAATGTGATTTGCCATCGAATTTGACACCCACGAGCATCCAACGTGTAGACGCCACTCCGGTGAGTCTCCTAAAAGGAATGCCACTCACGAACATTCGCTTGGGAGACGCACCGGAGTGGCGTACAACGCGGATGACATTCCGATTAGACACTAAACGCCAATAACTAAACATTATCCCCCGTTTGTTTTATATTCCACTCATTTGCAGTAACTTTGAATAAGTTACGCGGCACTCGGGAATAAAAACAAACGCGGTTTGTTTTATATTCCACTCATTTGCAGTAACTTTGGATAAGTTACGCGGCACTCGGGAATAAAAACAAACGTGGTTTGTTTTATATTCCACTCATTTGCAGTAACTTTGCAGTTTGTATCAGACAGAAACGAAAATAGAATGTCAAGAAAGAAGAAACCGTTACCCCTATTAGAGAATGTCACCATAACGGGCATTGCCGCCGAAGGCAAGGCTTTGGCACGTGTCGACGACATGGT
>CALBJK010000175.1 GCA_937892695.1 uncultured Prevotella sp. | reverse complement strand
ATCGCCCAGTCCGCCATGAGCATGAAACCGCCGAAAGACAACAGGTAGGCATTCTGCACCCATGACAGTTCGGTATGGCTAAGATTCAAGTCTGCAGTAATCTTTATCAGTCCGGTTATCACAATAGATCCGTCTATTGCCGTGATGAAATAGCTCAGCAGTACAAGGCCGAGTATTATTTCTTCTTCTATCCGTATTTTTCCTTCAACAAACAGTAAAGCTATTGATTTTTTCGGATGCAAAAGTACTGCTATTCCGTCATTACAGGCCTAAGCATATTACTGATATTCTAAGTCAAAACAATGTTGTTAACTGGGTTTTCCTATATAAATTAGTGATTATAAAAAGTTGTCCTATTTCAGAACAAAGTGCTTCTTAGCCATATTTTTGGCACAGTTTTTCATCATACTGATTCTCAGCGAATTACGGCTGTGGCGATTTAGCGTTTTGAAATGCGGCATACTAGCGTCCAATTTGCCGCTTATTGCGTTCCAATATGCCGCATATTGGAACGCAATAAGCGGCATATCGGAAATCGGGAAAAAGAATTGTTCTATTCTTCCGATTTTTGTTAAAATTTGAGCAATGCCATAATCTCAACACATTGCGGTAGGGTACGCTATTCTACACACCCACCCTAAACAACGTTTTACATTAGCCATGCTATTGCCACTTTGCTTGTTGTCAATAGTCATAAGCTCCATAAAGAATTTTTATACAGCATATCATATCTAAAACAAGAAGATAATAAGTACGATTCTTTTCTTGCATTCAACAACGTTGGTACTTAATCATTACATTGTAACAAACCAATATAGCTAAAATTGCCAATATGGATCCAGTGCCGATATGTACCAGCAATCCTACATCTAATTTATAGCCAATACTGATAGCTAAAAGCGCATAAAGATTGACAATAGTTACGTCGTCTTCAATGTTCATTTCTTAGGAGAATTTAAACATCAGGTAAAGTCGTACACTGTCCATGCAACACCAACCCCATCCTCCGTATCTTTTCAATAATGCTTTTGAAATCACTTTAACGGTAGATGCTGTCATCAATTGTTTTGTAACAACCTAAATACTAAATCCGAATACTTGAGTCACTTTATATAAACATTTGTTTCATATTCCGCTCTTTTACACTAACTTTGCAGAAGATAAGCAGCGACGCGACATCAGGAAACAAGTTTCCATGCTGTCAGCTGACATTATCCTCGTAAAGAAAACATCGTGACAATATGACAGAAAACAATACACCGCTGTTGGGAATGACTCTCTTCGAGCTGAAGGAAGTGGTCAAGTCGTTGGGTATGCCATCCTTTACCGGCGGACAAATAGCCAAATGGCTTTACTCGGCCCATGTAAAGTCGATTGACGACATGACAAACATATCCAAGTCCAACAGGGAAAAGCTGTCAGCCAAGTACGAAATAGGATGCAGCAAACCAGTAGACTGCCAGAAATCTAAAGACGGAACTATAAAATATCTGTTCCCCACCCATGACGGCAAAAAGGTGGAGACAGTTTTCATACCCGACAAAGACCGGGCGACGCTCTGCGTCTCGTCACAAGTAGGGTGTAAGATGAACTGTCTGTTCTGCCAGACAGGCAAGCAAGGATTCGAGGGAAGCCTCATCGCGGCCGACATTCTCAATCAGATCTACTCGCTGCCAGAGAGCGACAAGCTCACCAACATAGTTTTTATGGGTCAGGGCGAACCTATGGACAATCTGGACAACGTGCTGAAAGTGACCGACGTGCTCACAGCCAGCTATGGCTACGCCTGGAGCCCGAAGCGGATAACGGTGAGCAGCGTGGGAGTGAAGAAAAAACTGAAACGTTTTCTCGACGAAAGCGAGTGCCACGTGGCCATAAGCCTTCACTCGCCCTACCCAGAGCAGCGAGCCATGCTCATGCCGGCCGAACGCGGAATGTCGATTCTGGAAACCATCGACCTACTACACAACTACGACTTCAGCCACCAGCGACGGTTGTCGTTCGAATACATCATGTTCCGTGGCGTGAACGACACTCTGGAACATGCCAAAGAAATAATAAAACTGCTTAAGGGCTTATACTGCCGCGTCAATCTCATACGATTCCATCAGATACCCGATGTCGACCTGCACGGCGACGACGAGCACAAGATGGAAAGCTTCCGCGACTATCTGACAGCTCACGGTGTGTTCACAACGATACGTGCCAGCCGGGGACAAGACATCTATGCGGCTTGCGGACTGCTTAGCACAGCACGGAAAATAGAAAAAAAGAGGAAAAAGGAATAAGACGATGAGGGCTGTCTGTCTGATACTTGCCGTATTTACGACGTTATTGTTTTCTTGCTCAGACAAAGGCAAAAAGACACTGTTGCCCGACAGTGGCGGGCAACCCTACGATGTCGTGGTCGTTGGCGACAGGGACAGCATAGTCTATCAGTATCTCAGCCAAGACACGCCTGGACTGCCACAGCCCGAACCGATGTTCGATGTGACCGAAATAGCAGATCTGGACAAGTTGCCTTCTGCCCGACTGGCACGCAACATAATCCGTGTCGACATCAATCCGGAAGTGTACACTTCGTTCAGCATTGACTACAGCAAGAACATCAATGCCGAACCGCAGATAGAGATAAGGCTACACGCCCCTTCCGTGTCAATATTGAAAGAAGCTATAGAAAATGACAACCGACTTGCAAGTCTGATAGACATAGTGGAGTTGAACCGTGCCATATCTGTTCTGAAAAGAAAGAACAACCCCAAAGCCGATGCGACTGTCAGGAAAATATTCGGATGCACGATGTATGTTCCTGCCGACATGACTTCAAGTAAAGTTGGACGCAATTTCGTATGGTTCTCCAATAATGCCACTACTGGAATGCAGAATATCTGCGTGTTTACAATCCCGGAGTGTCCGCTGCAAAGGCTGGCAGAAAAATGCGACAGTGTTACCAAGATAAATATTCCGGGGGAGTGTGACGGAATGTACTTCAGCATAGATAAAGAACACTTCAGACTGTTCCACCTTTCCGCTATCCCCTCCTCCACTGTCCAGGCAACCGGACTATGGGAGATGAAGGACGACATTATGGGCGGACCAGTCCGGTTACATTTTATAAAGAATAAGGTACCTGGAAAGATTGTCGTAGCTATGGCTTTCGTGTATGCCCCAGAAATGTCAAAGCGCAACGAGATAAAGGCCATAGAAGCTGCACTTTACACTCTGAAACCGGATCCAGTTCAGGAAAGAAATAAAACGAGAAATTACCAACAATAAATATGAATAAAAGAAAAATACGCGTTGCCATAACGCACGGAGATACCAACGGTATCGGATATGAACTTATATTTAAAACCTTCGTCGAGCCAGAAATGCTCGAACTGTGTACACCCATAATATACGGTTCGCCTAAGATTGCAGCTTATCACAGAAAGGCTCTAGACCTACAGGCCAACTTCAGCATCATCAACAATGCCGAAGATGCACGCGACGGAAGGGTCAACCTTCTGACCTGTTTCGACGAAGAGGTCAAAGTGGACATGGGTGTGCCGACTGCCGAATCGGGAGCAGCAGCCCTCAAGGCTCTCGACAGAGCGATGACCGACTACCGTGACAACGCCTTCGACGTACTGGTTTCGTGCCCTGTATGCAATTCGAACATGAGCAACGAGGATGTCCACTTCAAGACCGTAAGACATTACATACAGACTTGCATCGGTGAAGGGAAAGAGGCTCTCAGTATCTACATCAACGACTTTCTTCGTATAGCTTCGGCAACAGAAGACCTCACGATGAAAGACGTCGCACCGGCCATAACTTCAGACAACATCATCAGCAAGACTAAAATATTGTTTGACTGTATGAAGCGCGACTTCATGCTTTCCGAACCTCGCGTAGCCCTTCTCGGTCTTAATCCGAATGCCGACGGAGACGAAGAACTGCAGGTCATCGCCCCGGCCATAAAACAGATGGCCGAAAACGGCATCTATGCTTTCGGTCCATACCGCAGCGGCGAATTTTTCGACGGAAACCAGACTGATGCGTTTGACGGAATACTCGCTATGTACGACAGCCAGGCTTCTATACCGTTCCACACATTAGCAAGCGAGTGCGGCATTGTCTACATTGCCGGTCTGCCGCTAGTATGTACGGCACCGTCACAAGGCCCTTCTTTCTCTATTGCAGGAAAAGGCCAAGCCGACGAAACTAGTCTGAGACACGCCATTTTCGAGGCCATCGACATTTACCGCAACAGGAAGAACTACGACGAACCTTTTGCCAACCCACTGCAAAAGCTCTATCACGAGAGACGCGACGAAAGCGAGAAGGCCCGCTTCTCTGTACAGAAAAAACAAGACAAGCCGGAACTGCGCAACAAACTAACGATACCATCCAAAGAATGTTTCGACAAGACAAAATCGCGCATATACAAGAAGTCAAAGCCGACATCTAAGACACACCAGCAGGAGAATAAGGAAAATGCCAATCCGACAGAGATAGTTGCAACCAATACGATAGAAATGATAGCCGAATCATCAGTCACTGTAAAAAAGGATGATAGGCCAGATGTTACTACGGTAAAGACCGACACACATCAGTCTGCAGACACCGAATCAAAAGAAATAAAAAAAGCTGAATCATGAGAAAACGATACCAGAACGGCTTCTTCTGGTTTGGAATAGCCGTTCTGGCAATAATGGCATCACAGCTCAACTTCGCTCAGACCGTTGACTGTCTGCGTAACACAGGCTTATGGTTTGTGGCAGTTGTCTCATTATGGGTCTTTCTTTATGTCATTAATACCTTCTCATGGTATATTATCATACGTGCCGGCGGCAAGTCACCAATACGTTTCTCATGGCTCTATAAGATTACGGTCTCGGGGTTTGCCCTCAATTATGCCACGCCAGGAGGCCTTATGGGAGGCGAACCATACCGTATAATGGAGTTGTCCCAATACATAGGTACAGAGCGAGCCTCATCGTCTGTCATACTTTATGCCATGACGCACATATTCAGCCACTTCTGGTTCTGGCTGCTATCTGTCATTCTTTTTCTTTTTACTGAACGGCTGACACTACTTACATCGTTTTTTCTTTTGGCCATGACAGTGTTCTGCATATCCGGCATCTGGTTCTTCATTTCAGGCTATCGTAAGGGTCTGGCCATTAAAGCAGTCAATCTGCTAAGACACATTCCATACGTGAAACGTTGGGCTACAGGTTTCATCGAAAAAAACAGCCAACGCCTTCACACCATTGATACACAAATAGCATCACTTCACAAACAGAACAGAAAGAATTTCTTCACAGCCGTACTGCTTGAACTTTTATGCAGAATATTTTCGGCTATCGAAATCTACTTTGTCCTCGTGTCGCTTTCTGCAAATGTGAGCTACATGACGTGTATATTCATTCTGTCCTTCACTACGCTTTTTGCCAACATGCTGTTCTTCATTCCTTTACAGCTCGGAGGACGCGAAGGAGGTTTTCTGATATCCGCAACCAGCCTTGGACTGACTGCAAGTACAGGCATTATCGTCGCCCTTATCGTCAGGTTGAGAGAACTCGTATGGACGGCAATCGGATTGTTGTTAATCAAACTGGAAAAGAACAGAAAATGAAATACTGACGCGATTGTGTCAAAATTCTGCGGATACGGTGCAGTATTTTACAGTTTTTCTTATCTATATCTCTTGATAAAGAAAGCGACATGGAACAGAAAAAACTCGTAGAACTTGCAAAACACGGAAACGCCAAAGCCTTTGGTAAGCTATACGATGCATACGCACAAAAAATGAGGGGAGTATGTGCCAACATTGTTAAATCAAAGAATGCTAACACCGAAGACATTGTACATGATGCTTTTATAGTTGCTTTCTTGTCTATCGGGAAGCTCCGCGACACTGACAGATTCGGCGAATGGCTGACTACCATAACAAGAAATCTGTCGATAAAATACTTGAAGCAAAAACAAGAGACACATGTTTTTACTTTGTCAGACATTACGGAAACGCTATCTGACGACGGATGCCCAAAGGATAAGACCAGAGACATTGAAGAAATACTCAAAACAATTGAAAAGCTACCTGAAGGATACAAACGAGTATTCAAGCTGTCTGTACTAGAAGGATTATCGCATAATGAAATAGCCAAGATACTGGACATAGAACCTCATTCGTCATCCTCGCAGCTACATCGGGCAAAAATGATGCTCAGGAAAATGTTGTCCGGAAACAAGACTTTTACGCTAATCCTTACAGCCATATTCGCAACCCCGGTCAACAAGTATCAGAATTTCAGCAAGCGATGTATCACGTTTGGAAAAACGCACGAAGTTGATATACTATCAGATACAACTACTCCGAGCCAATTCCACGCCAGCAGAATTGCTCCAACAATACTTAATACAGGAAACAGAAGTAGAGAACAAGACACATGCAATATTGTCAATGACACTTTGTCTCTAACAATGGCTCAAACAGATAAAATAACTACTGAGCATGAAGAAAAGCAAAAAATGTCAGAAAACGAACGCCTTACGGCCATTCCGACTGTTTCGTCTGACAAAAATAGAGTGTCGAAATGGAAAATGCTACTTGTCGGTTCAATAGGTCCGGAGTTAGCCCGAAACGCATACCGGCTGATAAAAGGAAAAGATGACGGTGACATGACAAGCGGAAATCAAGACATAGACACATGGGAAATATATTACGAATATCTGAAAAAGAGAGTTGATTTCACATCTCCGAAAGACTCCGTCGCATTGTTGGAAATCGCTAAGAACAACAAAGGAAAGATTATAGAACGTGAAAAGCACGACAAACCTATAACATTCGGATTATGTATCGAAAAGAGAGTTTGCCGCAGATGGGGCATCGAGAGCGGAATACAGTACACATTGCTTAAATCAGCATTTACAACTGGTGAAGGTAGCTACTATATCAGAAAAACGCAAAAACTCCATTATCTCGGTGTACCATTACGCTTGTCATATCGTGTAACCGACTATCATAAATTTTCAATTAAAACATCCACCGGACTGACTATGAATATTCCTTTAGGTGGAAGTACGAAACAAACACTCTTCACCGACTCTGCTTCCATCACGATAGGAAAGCATAGTACAAGAGTACCATTCCAGTGGTCTGTAGGAACAAGCTTAGGGCTGCAATACGAGCTTGCTTCTGGTTTGTGCATCTATGTGGAGCCAACAATCAACTATTACATCCCGACAGGCAGCAACACCAGGTCGTCCTGGACAGAAAAGCCGTTCACATTCAGCATACCGTTCGGCATAAGATTCGAATTCTAGAAATATTTTCTCACTTTCAAAGCAGTGTTTACCGTTAGTAGGAATCAATATACTGACAGTAACAAAAAATATATGCAAGAAAGACATAAAGACAGAAAGCGATATTTCTATGAACTCGCAGAAAGCAGCAAGAACTTCTTCATTCCTTATATAGAGAAGTTCCATAAAATTAGTCCTGACTCCAAAATATTAGAGGTAGGTTGTGGAGATGGTGGAAACCTTCTTCCTTTCTCCAAAAGAGGATGTCATACACTCGGAGTAGACATGGCTGAAAGCCGCATAATGTGTGCCAAAAACATGTTCAAGACAAACAATGTAAAAGGAGATTTTATTGCATCTAATATATTCCACCTCGCTAATACCGAGCACCAGTACGACGTAATCCTTTGTCACGACGTGATTGAACACATCCCCGACAAAGAAAAACTGTTGGCTACACTTCATGATTTTCTCGCCAAAGACGGAGTTATCTTCTTGGCCTTTCCTGCCTGGATGATGCCATTCGGAGGACACCAACAGATATGCAGTAACCGTTTGTTAAGCCACGCTCCATTCATTCACCTGCTTCCCAGATTCTTGTACAAGGCAATTCTCAAAACCGGCCATGAGGATGACGGATGTGTAAAAGAACTGATGTCTATCCGCAACACACGTCTGACAATAGAACATTTCGAGCAAATAATAGCCCAGACAAATTGTCTGAAAATAGCAGACAGGACGTTATGGCTGATAAATCCTCACTATAAGACAAAATTCGGACTGACACCCCGGCTGTTGCCCAAACTTATCGTCAAATTGCCATATATCCGTGATTTCTTCACGACATCATGCTTTTATATTCTTACGGCTTACAAGAATTGAAAACGAACGACGTACAAAGAATAGAAAAACTAAAATGCAGCACACACGAGCACCATCTCGTCACCCTCTGCGAGGCTCCATAACGAGCAGGGCAAATAAGGTTAGCGGTTGTGAAAAACATCAAAAAGAAAGGATTCGTTTGTTATTCTGTCAGAGAAAATTAGTAATTTTGTAAAACAATATGGATAGCAACGAACTTCAAAAAGTAAAGCAGCGGTACAACATCGTAGGAAACTGCGACGAACTGAACCGCGCTCTTGACGTGGCTCTTCAAGTCGCGCCAACAGATTTGTCAGTTCTTATCGTAGGAGAAAGCGGCGTTGGAAAAGAGATTGTTCCTAAGCTCATCCATGACAATTCTCCAAGAAAGAGAGAGAAATACTTCGCTATTAACTGTGGTTCAATACCAGAAGGAACCATCGACAGCGAACTTTTCGGACACGAAAAAGGGGCATTCACCGGAGCTGTCGGCGAAAGCGACGGCTATTTCGGAACAGCCAACAAGGGTACTATATTCCTTGACGAAGTGGGAGAATTGCCACTTGCAACTCAGGCTAGACTTCTGCGTGTTCTCGAAACAGGCGAATATATCCGTGTAGGTGGACAGAAAATAATGAAGACCGACGTGAGAATTGTCGCTGCAACTAACGTCAATATGCGACGCGCAGTAAGC
>CALBJK010000174.1 GCA_937892695.1 uncultured Prevotella sp. | reverse complement strand
TACGTTGCATTGCCAGACAACACAACAAGACGCTTGCCATTCTATCTCGCCATGGAAGAACATGTGGCGAGAATGTTTCCTGACGGCGACTATTTCTTTATGTGGCAGGTAGAACCGACCGTTATCTTCGGACGAAACCAGCTCATCGAGAACGAAGTGAACCAGGACTATTGCCGCAAGCACGGCATCGACATGGTACGCCGCAAGAGCGGAGGAGGCTGCGTCTATGCTGACATGAACAACATAATGTTCTCATACATCACCGAGGACGAGAACGTCAACTTCACGTTTACGCATTATATTAATATGGTGGTGGCAGTGCTGCAGAAGCTCGGCATACCGGCAGTGGCCAACGGACGCAACGACATCATGGTAGATGGGCGCAAGGTTTCGGGCAACGCCTTCTATCACATACCCGGACGAAGCATAGTACACGGGACGATGCTCTACGACACCGATATGCAGAACATGGTGGGCAGCATCACACCCTCTGACGAAAAACTCGTGAGCAAAGGCATACAGAGCGTCAGGCAGCACATCAATCTGCTGAAAAACTACACGTCGCTGGACATAGAGGCATTTAAGACTTTCGTCCGCGAGAATCTTTGCAACGACCTGCTGCGGCTCAACGACGAAGACATACACGGGATAGAGGAAATAGAAAAGGAATATCTCACCGACGAATTCGTTTATGGCAACAATCCACGCTACACCGTCATACGAAAAGGACGCATTGAGAATGTCGGAGAAATAGAGATAAGGATAGAACTTAAAAACAATGTCATCAAGTCGGTCAACGTTATGGGCGACTACTTCCTTACAGGAGACATCGACAGACAGATGTTGCAACAACTGCACAACGTCCCGTTCACCCGACAGGCCATAGAGCAAGCACTACCCAGCCACCTCGACGACATCATCCTCAATCTCCGGAAAGAAGACTTCATCGGACTGATGATGCAAGGCGACGACTACAGCGGCGACGAACCAGAAAAGTAGCTGCCGCATATGTTTTTCTGAACTTAACAGGAAATAGGACAATCACTCAACATTTTGAAAAGAAGAACCCTAAACGAACAAATAAAACTACCAGACAATGGAAAATAAACGAACATGTCTTTACGACAAGCATGTAGCTCTCGGAGCATTGATACAGCCTTTCGGCGGTTTCGACATGCCGATACAATATTCATCAATAATAGAAGAGCACAACGCAGTGCGGCAACATTGCGGAGTGTTCGATGTCTCCCACATGGGCGAAGTGACCGTAAAAGGTCCTGATGCCGAGAAATATGTCAACCACATCTTCACAAACGACGTGACAGGAGCGGCCGACGGAAAAATCTTCTATGGCATGATGCTCTACCAGGACGGTGGCACGGTCGACGATATGCTCGTCTACAAGATGGGAACCAACAACTACTTCATCGTCATCAACGCATCCAACATAGACAAAGACGTTGCATGGATGCAGCAACACGCCGAGGGTTTCGACATAGAGCTTCGCAATTGTTCGGACTACTATGGACAACTGGCCGTACAGGGACCAGAAGCCGAAAGCGTAGTGGAAAAGGTGCTCGGACTTGACTGTAAGGAGCTTGTTTTTTACACAGGAAAGACAGAAGAAAAGGACGGCCACGAACTCATCGTCAGCCGTACCGGCTATACCGGCGAAGACGGATTCGAGATTTACGGCGACCACGACTACATTCGTGCCGCATGGGACAAGCTCATCGCGAGCGGACGATGCAAGCCATGCGGGCTGGGATGCCGCGACACGTTGCGCTTCGAAGTGGGTCTGCCGCTCTACGGCGACGAACTGTCTGAGAACATATCGCCCGTCATGGCAGGTCTCGGAATGTTCTGTAAACTCGACAAGCCAGAATTTATCGGCAAAGAAGCGCTCGTAAAACAAAAAGCTGAAGGCACAGTACAGAAACTCGTAGGCATAGAGTTGAAGGACAAAGCCATACCCCGCCACGGCTACGAAGTGCTGAAGGACGGCAAGAAAATAGGTGAAGTTACGACAGGATACCATTCTATCTCGACTGACAAAAGCGTCTGCATGGCTCTCATTGATACTGCCTACGCCAAGCTCGGAACCGAAGTAGAAGTGAAAATACGCAAAAAGACATTCGTGGGAACTGTCGTAAAAAAACGTTTCTACGACAAACATTACAAGAAATAACGGTCTGACTATATTTTCGTCAGATGCGATACATAACATTCCTACGGTATCGTGTGAATGTCGTAGAATCAACAATCAAAGTATAAACAAATAAAACAAAAGAATATGGCAAAGGTAATTGAAGGACTCTTTTATGCAGAGTCGCACGAGTTTGTAAAGGTAGAAGGCAACTATGGCTACGTCGGCATCACCGATTATGCCCAGAATGCTTTAGGCAATGTAGTGTACGTAGACCTTCCCGAAGTCGATGACGAGATTGAAGCCGGTGACGACTTCGGCGCAGTAGAGAGCGTCAAGGCCGCAAGCGACCTTATATCACCCGTTTCCGGAAAAGTTGTCGAGGTGAACGAAGCGCTCGAAGACACCCCCGAACTGGTCAACAAAGACGCTTTCGCCAACTGGATTATAAAGGTCGAGCTGTCCGATAAGAGCGAACTCGACAAACTTATGAACGCCGAAGAGTATAAGACTTTCTGTGAAAAGTAGACCTTACTGATATGGCATACAAATATTTCCCACAAACCGACGAGGACATCTCACGTATGCTCAAGGCCGTCGGCATGGAATCGCTCGACGATCTTTATGCCGACGTACCCGAAAGTGTGCGTTTCAGGGGCGAGTACGAGCTGCCATCGTCGATGAGCGAGATTGAGGTGAGACAGTACTTCGAGCGGCTGGGCCGCATGAACAAGCAGCTCACTGTGTTTGCCGGAGCCGGTTCGTACGACCATTACACCCCGGCAGTAATACCGTCGATAGTAAGCCGTTCCGAGTTCCTCACGAGCTACACACCCTATCAGGCCGAAATATCACAAGGCACTCTGCACTATATTTTCGAGTTCCAAAGCATGATGGCCGAGCTTACAGGCATGGCCGTCTCCAATGCTTCGATGTACGACGGCAGCACGGCTACAGCCGAAGCAGCAATCATGGCTATGGCTGCAACAAAGAAAACAGACAGAGTTCTCGTATCGTCTACCATCGATTCCAAAGTACTGAAGGTGGTCAGGACGTATGCCCGATTCCATGGATTCGATGTCGAACTCATCGATTCTGATAACGGCATAACCGACAAAAACGACATGGAGACTAAGCTTGCAAAGGGTGGCGTGGCCGGAGTTATAGTGCAACAACCCAACTATTACGGCGTTGTCGAAGATTATTCGGGCTTTGCCGACTCTTGCCATAAAGCCAAATCGCTGTTTGTTGTCAACGGTATCGCCGCCGACCTTGCCCTGTTGAAGACTCCCGGAGAATGGGGCGCAGACATTGCTGTGGGCGACGGCCAGTCACTCGGCATACCGATGAATTTCGGAGGTCCGTCAGTAGGATACATGTGCTGCACCGAAAAACTCATACGAAAGATGCCGGGACGTATCGTCGGAAAGACATTAGACAGTCACGGACAACGGTGCTTCGTTCTCACGCTGCAAGCCAGAGAACAGCACATACGTCGTCAGAAAGCAACCTCGAATATATGTTCCAACGAGAGTCTTATGGCTCTGTTCGTCACCATTTACATGTCGCTCATGGGCAAAGAGGGTATGAAGGAGGCAGCAATGTTATCATACAAAGGTGCCCACTACCTGTGCGACAGACTGACAGCGACCGCACATTTCGCTTTGGCGTACGACCGGCCGTTCTTCAACGAGTTCTGCGTAAGATACGACGGCAACGTAGACAGACTGCAACAGCATCTGTTGGACAATGGCATTTTCGGTGGAATAAAAGTATCCGACGATGTCCTCATGTTCGCCGTGACGGAGAAACGAACTAAAGAAGAAATCGACACACTTGTCAAACTGATAACCGAGGAGGCTTCAAGATGAACAACAGACTATACGGAAACCTCATTTTCGAACTGTCCCACAAGGGACGTAAAGGCTATTCGTTGCCTGAAGATGACTTCGGCGACTACGAACTGCCCGAATCGCTAAGGCGTAGCCACGATGCCGAACTGCCAGAATGCGACGAACTGACGGTTGTTCGCCACTACACAAACCTTAGCGGCAACAACTTCGGTGTGGACAACGGATTCTATCCGTTAGGCAGTTGTACGATGAAGTACAACCCTGTCATCAACGAGGAAATAGCGGCCATGCCCGCTATCGCCAATCTTCACCCGCTTCAACCCGAAGCTACCTGCCAGGGCGCTCTCGAAGCTTTGTACACTATGCAGAAGGCTCTTTCGTCGATAGCAGGACTAAGCGAGTTCACCCTGAACCCATTTGCCGGAGCACACGGAGAACTTACCGGACTGATGATTATACGTGCCTACCACCATAATCGCGGCGACGACAAACGTACAAAGATTATTGTGCCCGACTCGGCTCACGGCACCAACCCAGCTTCGGCGGCGGTGTGCGGACTCGAAGTAATCGAAGTGAAGAGCACGCCAGACGGACTGGTTGACATAGAGAACCTGCGCCCGCTGCTCGACGAAACCGTAGCCGGAATGATGATGACAAATCCTAATACGCTCGGACTGTTCGAACACGGAATACCCGAGATTGCGCAGCTCGTTCACGACTGTGGAGGACTGATGTACTATGACGGTGCCAACCTCAACCCGATGCTTGGAGTATGTCGTCCGGGAGACATGGGATTCGACGTGATGCACACCAATTTGCACAAGACCTTCTCCACTCCGCACGGCGGAGGAGGTCCTGGTTCGGGTCCGGTCGGCGTGAGAAAGGGTCTGGAAGAACTGCTTCCGTCGCCCCACATAAAGAAAGAAGGCGGACGCTACACGGTCGACAATAGCCAGGAAATGAGCATAAGCAGCTTCTTCGGCAACTTCGCCGTAGTGTTGCGAGCCTTATCATACATTCTGAGTCTGGGAAAAGAGAATATCTGCCGAGTAGGTCCGCTCGCCACGCTCAATGCCACTTATATAAAGGAACAGCTCAAAGACGACTATCTTCTGCCTATCAGCGGACTTTCTAAACACGAGTTTGTCTTCGACGGACTGAGGGATAAGAGCACTGGAGTAACGACAATGGACGTGGCCAAACGTCTGCTCGACTACGGTTTCCACGCTCCGACAATCTATTTTCCATTGCTCTTCCACGAGTCGATGATGATAGAACCGACCGAAAGCGAGAGTCTCGAAACCATTGACGGCTTTATCGACACAATGCACAAAATAGCAAAAGAAGCTATAGAACAACCCGAAACGGTGAAGTCGGCTCCTGTCTCAACTCCGATAGGACGTGTAGACGACGTGCTCGCCGCAAAGCATCCGATCGTTACATACAGGCAACTCAAAGCGGAAGAATGAGCATGACAAAGACTGACATCATCATCATCGGAAGCGGTCCGGGGGGATATAGGGCCGCACTCCATGCCGCCCTACATGGTAAAAACGTCGTCATCGCCGAAGCGAAAGATGCCGGAGGTACTTGCCTTAACTACGGATGCATACCGACAAAGACGCTGTGCAAGAACGCTGAAATTATCGATACATTGCGCAAAGCCAGTGCTTTAGGACTTGAAAACCTCAGCTATGACATCGACTATGCAGCAATAACAGAGCGCAAGAACAACGTTGTCAGCACACTGCGTAGCGGTGTGGAACAGCTGATGAAGTCGCCGGGAATAACTTTCTTTCACGGTTTTGCCCGCTTCAAAGGGCCAAAGACCGTCGAGATAGGCGACGAAGAGTACACAGCCGACAATGTCATAATCGCAACAGGGTCGCGTCCAAAGACACCACCTATAGAGGGGACACAACTCCATGGCGTTCTCGACTCGACAGGACTGCTTGCCGCCAAGGCTATTCCTCAAAGACTCTGCATCATCGGAGCCGGTGTCATCGGAATGGAATTTGCGTCAATATTCAGCAGTTTCGGCAGCAAAGTTACCGTAATCGAATATCTGAAAGAAGCTCTGCCTTCGCTCGACAGCGACATAGCCAAGCGTCTGCGTCAGACCATATCGAAGCGTGGAGTAGAATTTTTCATGCAGTCATGCGTCCAGTCGATAACCCGCTCTGGCTCTGACAGCAAGCCGTCACTCTCCGTATTGTTCGAGCGTAAAGGCAAGCAACAGAGCGTAGAAGCCGACGCCGTAATGATAGCTACCGGACGCGCCGCCTCTACTGATGGTCTCGGTCTGGACGAAGCGGGTATCAGCACCGACGGTAAAGGCATCGTCGTCGACGACAACTTCATGACAAACATCGACGGGGTGTACGCCATAGGCGACGTGAACGGACGCTGCCTTCTGGCTCATGCAGCCACATACCAAGGGCTGCATGTCGTCAACCGTATACTCGGCAAGACCGATAACATCAGGTTTGACATAATGCCTTCAGCCATCTTCACCCATCCCGAAGCCGCATGCGTCGGACTGAGTGAAGACCGTTGCAAAGAGCTTGCCGTAGGATATGAATGTCGGAAAGGCTTCTACCGCTCCAACGGCAAAGCTCTGGCCATGGACGAAACAGACGGTATGGTGAAACTGATGGTCGCCGCTGACGGCCGAATTCTCGGTTGTCACGCTTTCGGAGCACATGCTTCCGACCTGATACAAGAAGTGGCAATACTCATGAACAAGGACGCTACAGCCGCCGATATGGCCGACATCGTTTACACCCACCCTACCCTATCAGAGATTCTTCACGATCTTGTGGTGTGAGAATCAAGACAGAAAAACATTCAAGACAATGCAAAAAGCGTGGACTGGCAAGCCGAACAGCATGTCAGTCCACGTTTTTTCATACGCAATATCTAAACTACGCATTCGCAAAAAACAGGAAAACACACAGAAAAACGCATTTGTCAAGCGACACAACATGAACCTCACACAATCTTTTACGACTTCGGGCGTTATTAATAAAACGACAAAACCGGCTTTATGAAAATACTTATAGGATGCGCAAAGGACATGAGCCAGACGAGCAATGCAAGGCCAAGGCTCGTCAGCGAACCTATGTTCAAAGAACAGGCTACTGCCAACGCTCTGCAAATGACAAGATATGATGCCGAGGAAATAGCCGACATGCTCGGATGCAACACCCAGATTGCCAACGACAACCTGCTGCGCTACCGCCATTTCGCCGACCCTGACAAAGGATTGCAGTCACTGTTAGCCTACACCGGAATAGTCTTCAAATACATCGCACCGGAAAGTTTCACGACTTACGACTTCGCCTACGCACAGAAACATCTTCTGATCACATCGTTCCTCTACGGTCTGTTGCGTCCTATGGACGAAATAAAATGCTACAGGATGGAAGGCAATGTCAAGCTGCCCGACAACGACAAGACCATGTTCGACTATTGGAAGCCCTTTCTCACCGACACCCTCATCGACGCAGTCAACTCCGACGGCGGCACACTGGTCGACATCGCAAGCAAAGAGATGAGACGGCTCTTCGACTGGCGCAAAGTTGAAAAAAAGATAAGGGTAATACGTCCCGAATTCTACGTCAGCCGTGGAGGACGGCTCAGAACCATCGTAATCTACTCCAAAATGTGTCGTGGAGCTATGGCGCGTTACCTCATAAAAGAGCGGATAAGCGCCCCATCCAAGCTACGCGATTTCAGCTTCGAAGGCTTCACCTACAATACATCGGATAGTACTCCCGACCGCCCCATATACGTACAGGAGCAACCATAACAGCCGCCCCAAGCCGTCGGACGAAAAATAAGGACAACAAGCAAAAATATAACGCATGAGAAAAACAATATTCTTCATTCTGCTGCTAGCATCAACTCTAATTGGCTGCAAACACAACACGGACAGCCAACGGCAAACCATCGGAGGCGACACCATACAGATGGCCTACGCCAGACATATCACGATGATTGAATACGACAAATACACAGTCGTGTCGCTCGAAAACCCATGGAAAGAGGGTCAGACCCTGCAACGTTACGTCCTCGTCGACCGCAAGGATTCGGCATGGGTAAAGGATTTGCCAGAGGGCACCGTGGTATATACGCCGGTTAAGAGCAGCGTTGTCTTCACCTCGCCCCACTGCTATCTACTGTCAGCTCTCGGTGCAGAAAGCTGCATCAAGGGAGTATGCGATGCGAAATATATTAATCTGCAGTCAATCCGGAATGGCGTACAAACAGGCCATATAGCCGACTGCGGCAACAGCATGAATCCGAACGTAGAGCGGATAGTCGAACTTCGTCCGCAAGCGATGTTGCTCTCCCCATATGAGAACAGCAACTACAGCCAACTCACCCGAACCGGAACACCGCTCATCCTCTGCGCCGAGTACATGGAGACTTCTGCTCTGGGACGTGCCGAATGGATGCGATTCTATGGTCGGCTTTTCGGCTGCGGCCGACGTGCCGACTCCCTTTTTCACGTCGTCGACAGCACCTACACCGCGCTGAAACGAACCGCAAGCCGTGCCAAACACCGCCCCACGGTCATCACCGAGCGCAAGACCGGCAGCGTATGGTACTGTCCGGGCGGCAACAGCACCATGTCGCAGCTGCTCACCGACGCAGGAGCACGCTATCCGTTTGCTTCCGACAATCACAGCGGTTCATTGGCCTTGTCTTCTGAGACAGTCATCGACAAGGCCCACAATGCAGACATCTGGCTCTTTGCCTACAGCGGAAACACTGCTCCGACACGCCCCGACCTCCTTGCCGAATATGAAGGCTACAAACAGATAAAGGCGTTTACGGAAGGGAGGATATTCGGATGCAGCAACACAGCCACCCTTTATTTTGAAGAGTCGACGTTCCGCCCCGACCTGTTGATGCGAGAACTGACAGCCCTTTTCGGTACTGTCCCGTCCGCCGGATATAAACCGAGATATTATAAAAGAATTTGAAAAAATCGAAAGAAGTACGTACCACAAGTACACCAAACCGATTATAAAGATTTTTAATGATTAAAATATGAAGAGAAACGCCGGAGGTGTGCCTTCTCCGGTGTGGGTGTCAACCTTTTCCTGACATAGTACCACATCCAAGAGACGGCACTTTGGTGCGTCTCTCAAACAGAGGAGGCCGTCAGCAATTACAAGAAAAGCTCCAAGAACCTTAGTTCCTGAAGCTTTTCTTGTAGTGGATAGGGGAATCGAACCCCTATGCCAAGATTGAGAATCTTGTATCCTAACCATTAGATGAATCCACCATCTGGTTATTGCATCTGAAACGGAGCGGAAGCTGGGGGATTCGAACCCCCGGTACGGTTACCCGTACGGCAGTTTAGCAAACTACTGGTTTCAGCCACTCACCCAAACTTCCATTTCGGAGTTATTCAGATCGCTGAAGCACTCGTTTCTTTAATGCGAGTGCAAAGGTAATTCTTTATTCTCAAACTGCCAAACATTTGGCTGTATTTTTTCAACTTAGATCACGGCTCTTTCATTTAAGACTGTAGTAACTACACAGTGCCCCATCCCCGGTT
>CALBJK010000173.1 GCA_937892695.1 uncultured Prevotella sp. | reverse complement strand
GCTTGTCTGCGTTCGGGTGTAGGCAAGGTTACAGTACACACACCGGCTCGTAATTGTACTATATTGCAGACAGCAGTGCCCGAGGCTGTACTGCATCTCGACAGTGACGACGATATGTTCACCGATGACATCGACACGTCCCGCTATGCTTCAGTTGGGGTAGGTCCGGGACTGGCAACTCATGAGGATACTGCCATAGCACTGGTTACGCAGCTTCGCGACACTCATTGCCCGGTCGTGCTCGATGCAGACGCACTAAATATTCTGAGCACACATCAGGCATGGATACAGCAGCTGCCAGAAGGACTCATAATGACTCCACATCCAAAGGAGTTCGACCGGCTGGCCGGAATGTGCTTCTCCTGTGACTACGCACGTCTTGACAAAGCTCGTCAGATGGCTGGACAGCTAGGTGCCTATATCGTTCTCAAAGGCCACTATACAGCTATTTGCATGCCAGATGGCCGGGTCGTCTTCAATACAACTGGCAATGCCGGAATGGCAACAGCCGGTTCGGGCGACGTGCTTACGGGCATAATCACTGCTCTTCTGGCTCGTGGCTATGACCGCCGCCACGCATGTCTGCTCGGTGTCTATCTTCACGGATTGGCTGGCGACCTTGCCGTAAGAGACAAGGGCGAGGAAAGTCTTGTGGCTGGCGATATTGTTGAATATCTGCCGCAGGCATTCCGTCATCTGTCAGACTGATTGTTATAACTCTGCAGGAATATTTGGCTGGGTGTACTACTATCAGTCTTGAATTGGTTTTACATAATTCCCCGATTTGGCTTTCATGCTTGTCGGGATAAAGATAATAAAGGAATATGAGAAAAATTCTTTCAGCCTTATTGGTTGCATCGACTGTCGTGTTGTCGGTCAATGCGCAGAAACAAGGCAACTTCAGCTACTTCCTCCCCAAGACTGCGGTGAGGATGTCATTGCTCATAGAAAAGAAGACGTTCACGCCAGGGCAACTTGCCGGTTATTCAGACATGTACTTCAAAACCTCAGCTCCGACCGAGCCTTCTGTAACATATCGTATCGTCGGCACATCGTTCTCGTCTGTGGGACTGCCTGACGACAAGAAGAAGTATGAACTGTTCATCGACAAGAAACATAGCATGGTAAGTGTCGAGTGCGACCGTAACGGCGTTCTCAAAGCCATCAACGATAAGGCTGCCGACTCACCTGTGCCCACACCGTTCAAACCTTCGCCTAAAGTGGCACAGCCGGATCCTCACGACTACATGAGTCAAGACATTCTGTCGTCAGGCAATCTACCCAAGATGGCGCGTATGGTGGCTCAGGAAATATACGACATACGCGACAGCCGTAACCAGTTGTCACGTGGCGAGGCCGACTTTATGCCAAAGGATGGAGAACAGCTGAAAATCATGCTTGATAACCTCAATACCCAAGAGTCGGCTTTGTTGAAGATGTTCGAAGGCTCGACAGTTACAGATACTACAGAGACAGTGCTTACTTTTGTTCCTGAAAAGGGTATAAGCAAGCAGGTTCTGTTCCGCTTCTCTCGTCATTTCGGTCTTGTCGGCAGCGATGACCTATCGGGTGACCCTTACTATTTATTGACTGAAGATTTGAACGTTATGCCCGAACTTCCCACCTTGCCAGAAGAAGCAAAGAAGAAGGACGACATGGTAATCGGAGTGTGCCTGCCAGGAAAAATTCGCCTTACTGTCAGCGACGGACAGAAACCGACGGCTCACTATGAGACGTACGCCGCCCAATTCGGACGTACCGAACTGCTTAGCGGTTCATTATTCGGCAAGAAGATGACATCCCACATCATCGTCGACCCAGTCGCAGGTACTGTCTTAAAGCTTCGGACCGAACCGCTTGAATAAGACAAATGCAATCGGATAATAAGAAAAAAGAGGTAAAGCGTTATTCGTTACAAGCAATACTTAATGTCGAAAACGCTTTACCTCTTTTTCTTTATATCTAATGTATGTTCTGCAAATTATCATCAGAAAAGAACCAGCGATGATAATTTGCAGAATTTGCTATATTATTTCAGGCTGAATTTAAGCTTCAACGGAAGGTTATCAGATGCATTGCCCAGCAAGGCAACAAAGTCGCCATTCTCTGAAGTCCACTTCCCAGTACGGTCGTCATAGAAACTGAGTGCGCTGTTGTCGATGGTGATGTCGACATCCTTGCTTTCGCCGGGAGCGAGCTCAACTTTGGCAAATCCCTTCAATTCTTTTTCCGGACGAGGAAGCGACGACTTCACATCGTGGATGTAGAGCTGCACTACTTCCGCCCCGGCACGCTTTCCGGTGTTGGTGACATTGACGGTGAAGGTCAGTTTTCCGTCACGAGTCATACTTTTGCTGCTTACACGGGCATTGCCCATCTTGAACGTGGTGTAGCTCAGACCGTGGCCGAAAGCGAACACAGGATTGGTCTTCTCCTTGTCAACCCAGCGGTAGCCTACATAGATTCCTTCCTTATATTCTTCGTCGATAATCTTCTTGTCCTTGCGCCACACGCCGGGATAGGCGTTAAGCTTGTGCACTCCAACGTCTTGAAGCGACGCCGGCCACGTAAACGGCAGTTTCCCGGAAGGATTGGCGTCGCCAACAAGTACCGAGGCTAAAGCCTCACCGGCCTCCGAACCTAAGAACCATCCCTGCACTATTGCCGGCACACGGTTCTTCCAAGGCATAGTTACGGCGTTGCCCGAAATGTTGACATATATAAAATTCTTGTTGGCTTTGGTCAAAGCTTCTATAACACGGTTCTGATTGTAAGGCAAATCCATGGTCTTGCGGTCGTGACCTTCACAGTCCTGATAGTCGCTCTTGTTCAGTCCGCCAAAGAAGACAACATAGTCGGCCTTGCGGGCTTTCGCCACTGCGTCAGCTATGAGCTTGTCGGCCGAACGTTTCTCAGAGAGGTCCTGTCCGGTTGTCACACCGTTGTATTCGCCGGTGGTATCGCCCACATAGCCGCGCTCGAATTCCACTTCTACATCCTTGCCCAACCGTGCCTTTATGCCGTCGAGAGGCGATATTTCGTGCTGCACTTTCAGCGACGACGAACCGCCGCCGACAGTCATCATCTTAACCGCATTCTCGCCCACGACGAGCACCCTCTTGGCTTTAGCCGTATTGATAGGCAGCACGCCGCCCTTGTTTTGCAGCAACACGATGCCTTCTTCGGCTATTTTCTTAGCCGCAGCATAGTGGGCGTCTGAGCAGAGGAATCCGTGTCCGCGATGGCTGTTCATAGTAGTGCGGTAAAACAGCCGCAGTACACGGCGTACCTTGTCGTCGAGTTCTTTTGTCGAGTACTTGCCGCTCTGTATGGCCTTGAGGTATGGCATAGACAGAAAGTAGTTGTCGTAGGCGTTGGTTGCCCCCATGGTCAGACCGTCGGTCCATGTGCCAAACTCCATGTCGAGTCCGTTCTTTACGGCCTGGTCGAGGTCGTGAGCACCGCCCCAGTCGCTCACCACAACACCGTCAAAGCCCCAGTCGCGCTTTAGTACGTCGTTGATGAGATACTGGTTGTGGCAGTTGTGTTCGTTCTTGTAAAGGTTGTACGCTCCCATTATCGCCCAAGCGTGGCCTTCGGTGACGGCAGCCTTGAAGGCCGGAAGGTATATCTCGTGTAGAGTGCGGTCGTCTATCACGACGTTTACCTGGTGACGGTATTCCTCGTCGTTGTTCATGGCATAGTGTTTCACGCAGGCCGACACGCCGTTAGACTGCAGGCCTTGGATGTATGGCACCACCATGCGTGAGGTCAGATAAGGGTCTTCGCCCATATATTCGAAGTTGCGTCCGCCGAGCGGAGTACGATAAATGTTGACACCGGGTCCGAGAATCATGTCCTTACCTCGGTAAAGAGCCTCTTCGCCTAGACTCACCCCATAGATGCGTGCCATTGACGGATTCCATGAAGCGGCCAGACACGTCAGTGCAGGAAAGGCCACACACGAGTCGTTGGTCTGTCCGGCCTGTTCCCATTCGTCCCAGAGCACGTCGGGACGCACTCCGTGAGGACCGTCATCTGTCCAGAAGTCGGGAAATCCCAGACGCGGCACTCCGGCTGATGAGAATTTGCTCTGTGCATGGATTATTCTGATTTTCTCTTTCAAAGTCATGCGTGACAAAGCATCGTCGATACGTTGTTCTACAGGTTTTGTATCGTCAAGATAGACGGGCGTTTGCTGTGCGCGTAGTCCGGCTACAGCCAACAGTCCGATGGCAATACAGATAATTTTTTTCATATTCGTTACGTTTGTTGTTTTTTTATATTGCAAATTTATATAAAAATCTTGATTTATATACCGTCCGGAATAAGAAAAAGTGGATGTTCCCATTCTTGTCAAAACAAAATGGGCGGAGTGTTGGGCTGACAGAATTAATGTTTACCGTCATTCTATTGCCAGAAGCGGACATTAATAATAAAGACTTATTATGTCCTGTCTTGCGTGTAAGGTCGAAATCTTTGCAGTGCAGTATTCGAATACATAAAAAAGGCTGTATCCAAAAGCTTCTTACGCCTTGGATACAGCCTCCATTAATAATAGTGTGAATCGTCAGTGGCAAAAACAATGCAATGTTTATGTTTTTGCCAAACGATGTTTTTATTTCTTTGCTACAGCTTTTTTGCTTGCACAGCACTTTCCACCTTTCTTGCAATTAGTCTTTGCTGCTTTCTTGCATCCAGCCTTTGCAGCAGCGGCCTTTGCGCACTTGCTGTCTTTCTTTGCCTTGCAGCAAGCTTTCTGTTCTGTCTTGGCTGTTGCCTTCTTCTGAGGTTCGCTGTTATTTACGTTTGCATAAACGCCGCCGGCCATAACCATGGCCAGAGCTGCTGCCATAACCAATTTCTTCATTTCTTTGTTCTCCTTTAATTTTAAAGTTAATACCTATGTTGTCATTTTCAATGAACAACGCTGCAAAGATAAATATTATTCTTTTATTTTCAGCATGAAAGAAAGTGAATATCAAACAATTAAATTAAAAAAAGTTGTAGCGTGTGTCTTTGTCTATCAAAATGTTAACCGTCTGTTTCTTTTGGACATGTTCTTGACTTTAATCAGTATGGTTGTTTCGGAAAATTTTCTCTTGCCATTACTAAAGAGAAAATATAGGGATTGCTTTGTTTCACGAGTCATGTTTCAATCCGTAAGCACTATTGTCAGTTTTGCCTTCTGTAGTCACTGTTTTCTGAAATGCGGCATATTGGCTTCTGAAACACGGCATTTCAGCGTCTAATATGCGGCATATTATAACGCGAAATGCACCGTTCCAGAACGCGAAATGAGGCTAATCTGAATCTTATTGATAATCAGTTGATTACAAATGTCAGGTGCGTCATGTCTTCGCCGGTTTCAGATTGAAAGCTGAAAATCGTAAAAATGGGGTTGAAAAGGCATAAATGGATGAATCACCCCGTGAAACATAATCCTACTCTATAAACAAAAACTCCTTGCAGGAATTAGTCCCTGCAAGGAGTCTCTTTATCAGCTGGTGCAGACTATTATACGGCTATGCTATGCGCCGCAAAGTTCCGCATATCTTTTTATTAGTCGCAGTTGGCGAGCTTGTTGTCAGATCCGAGCACGTCGATAATCTTGTGCTTGTACATATCTTCCATGAGGTCGCGAGCTGGGCCGCAGTATTTACGAGGATCGAATACTTCGGGATGCTCAGAAAGTTCTTTACGAACTGCTGCTGTGAAGGCCAGACGAGAGTCAGAGTCGATGTTGATTTTGCAAACTGCGCTCTTGGCTGCCTTGCGGAGCTGCTCTTCTGGTATGCCGACAGCATCAGGCAGCTTGCCGCCGTACTGGTTGATCATATCTACATATTCCTGAGGAACAGAAGAAGAACCGTGGAGCACGATGGGGAATCCGGGGAGTTTCTTCATGATTTCGTCGAGTACGTCGAATGCCAATGGAGGAGGAACCAGACGGCCGGTCTTCGGGTCGCGTGTGCACTGCTCCGGTGTGAACTTGTAAGCACCATGGCTTGTGCCTATAGAGATAGCCAGTGAGTCAACGCCGGTCTTGCTTGTGAAGTCGATTACTTCCTCAGGCTTTGTGTAGTGTGAAACCTCAGAAGCTACTTCGTCTTCAACGCCGGCCAGAACGCCCAGCTCACCCTCGACTGTTACGTCGAACTGGTGTGCATATTCAACGACCTTGTGTGTCAGAGCAACGTTCTCGTCGTAAGGCAGAGCAGAACCGTCAATCATAACTGAAGAGAAGCCCATGTCTACGCAGCTCTTGCACAGCTCGAAGCTGTCTCCGTGGTCGAGGTGCAGAACGATTTCGGGATGATGGCAACCGAGTTCCTTAGCATACTCAACAGCACCTTCTGCCATGTAACGGAGAAGTGTTGGGTTTGCATAGTTGCGTGCACCCTTTGAAACCTGAAGGATTACCGGCGACTTCAGTTCAGAAGAAGCCTTGATGATAGCCTGAAGCTGTTCGAGGTTGTTGAAGTTGAAAGCGGGGATTGCATAACCGCCGTTGATGGCTCTCTTGAACATCTCGCGGGTGTTCACCAAGCCTAAGTCTTTGTAGTTTACCATAATAATGATATGTTTATAAAAACGAATTTCCGTTTGTTTGTTAACACGTTGCAAAGTTAGCACTTTAATTTGTCTCGGCAAAGGATGTAACACTTTTTTTAGGTGGTTCTGTGTTTTAGTAATGATTAAAAAATAACTTGGTACATTTTTGTGTCCTTATTATGA
>CALBJK010000172.1 GCA_937892695.1 uncultured Prevotella sp. | reverse complement strand
GACAAAATATTGAAGATAGAGGCTGTACTCAGTGGTACACTGAACTTCATTTTCGATGAAATATCGGCTGAAGTACCATTTTCTAAAGCAGTGAGAATGGCCAAAGAGAAAGGATTCAGCGAGCCCGATCCGCGAATAGATTTGAGCGGCACTGACGTCATACGCAAACTTGTAATCCTCACACGTGAAGCCGGCTATAAGGTAGAACAAGCGGATGTCGAAAAACATCTGTTTGTTCCAGATTCTTATTTTGAAGGTTCTTTGGATGATTTCTGGTCAAATCTTCCAAAACTCGATGCCGGATTCGAGACAGAACGTCGTCGTCTGGAAAAAGAAGGAAAGCGTTGGCGTTTCGTAGCAATGATGGATCACGGATGTACTTCGGTAGAACTGAGGGAGGTCGATAGCAATCATCCTTTTTACAATCTTGCCGGAAGCAACAACATTGTCATGCTTACAACAGAACGGTACAAGGAATACCCAATGCTGATACAAGGCTATGGAGCGGGGGCTGGCGTTACGGCAGCCGGTGTGTTTGCAAACATAATGTCAATAGCGAACGTATGATAAGGCGGTAATTACTTCATTGGCGAGACTTGTAGGCATCTTACTTACATAATATTTCGGAGACACTAAATTGTATAACATCTTATGCTTGATTTTTCAAAAAAATAAGTATTTTTGCAGAGTCAATAACTAACAATTCCAAATATGAAAGATTTCTTTAAGTATGTTTTGGCGACTGTCGTGGGACTGATTGCTTTTGGTATCATCATTACCATATTCGGTGTAATGAGTATCGTCGGAATGATTGCATCTGGTGAAGCCACCCAGAATGTCAGTGACAATTCAGTATTGGTTCTCAAAATGTCGGGTCTTATTGAAGAGCAAGGCCAAGACAACCTGTTCAATAGGTTTTCGGGCAACGTGGTAAGTACGTCTGGTCTGGACAATATCTTGTCGGCAATTGACAAAGCCAAGACAAATGATAAAATTAGAGGAATCTACATTGAAGCTGGAGCAATGCAGACTGGTTATGCGACACTTCAGGAAATACGCAATGCGCTTCTCGACTTCAAGAAAAGTAAAAAATGGATTGTCGCATACGGTGATGTCTATTCGCAGGGGGCTTATTATCTTGCTTCAGTGGCAGACAAGGTTTATCTTAACCCGCAAGGTATGATAGACTGGCACGGTCTGTCTTCCCAGCCCGAATATTACAAAGACCTTATGGCTAAGGTCGGTGTTCGTATGCAAGTAGTCAAGGTAGGCACATACAAGAGCTTTACCGAAATGTATACCGAAGACAAAATGAGTGACGCTAACCGTCAGCAAGTATCGGCTTTTATAAACGGAACGTGGAGCAATGTTTGTAAGGCTGTGTCGGAAAGCCGTAAGCTGAGCACCGATTCGCTCAACGCTTACGCCGACAGACTTATCTCTTTTGAACCTGCCGAGAATATGAAAAAATACAAACTGGTCGATGCCCTCGTTTACGCCGACCAGATGAAAGATGAGATAAAGAAGCGTCTCCGTCTTGGTGCAGACGAAGATATCAATCAGTTGTCTGTCTCAGATATGAAAAACGTAAAACGGACGGATACCAAAGGCGAGACTGTTGCCGTCTATTATGCTTATGGTAGCATCGTACAGACGGATGCTGGTTCTGCGTTTTCTCAAGAACACAGCATCGTGTCTGAAAATGTCTGTAAGGATTTGGAAGACCTTATGGATGACGACGATGTCAAGGCTGTCGTCATTCGTGTCAATTCTGGCGGTGGTGATGCATTCGCCTCAGAACAAATATGGCATCAGGTAAAGGAACTGAAGGCAAAAAAGCCTGTCGTCATTTCTATGGGTGACTACGCTGCTTCTGGTGCTTACTATATGAGTTGTAATGCCAATTGGATTGTAGCCCAGCCCAATACCCTTACTGGAAGTATCGGCATATTTGCCGCGATACCGGACATGAGCGGTCTCATTACGAAAAAACTTGGAGTGAAGTTTGATGAAGTCAAGACAAACCGCAACAGTACTTTCGGCAACGTTTTCGCGCGTCCGTTCAGTAGTGAAGAGCTGGGATATATGCAATCATACGTGAACCGTGGGTATGCCCTTTTCCGTAAAAGAGTGGCTGATGGTCGTCATAGGAATACTTCAGACATTGAGAAAATCGCGCAAGGAAGAGTATGGCTTGGCAATGATGCCCTCAAAATAGGCCTTGTTGACCAGCTTGGAGGTTTGCGTGATGCGGTTGCAAAAGCAGCCAGTCTGGCCAAACTCAGCGAATATCATACATCCGAATACCCGGCTGTACTCGGGTGGCAGGATCAATTGCTGGGTGCTGTAAACCAAGGTAGTAACCTCGACAGCCAGATGCGTGTTATATTGGGCGACTTTTATGAGCCGTTCTCTCTATTACGCAATCTGAACGGAAGGGAAGTACTGCAAGCGCGCATCCCTTATATTATTAATATGAAATGAGAACCGAAGGTGATTTTATCAAGATAAACGAATGTCTGATTCCCCTTAGTTGGATATACGGCTTAGGAGTAAGGTTCCGAAATCTGCTTTTTGATACAGGCGTATTGAAAAGCCGCTGTTTTGATGTACCTGTCATTTCGGTCGGAAACATCACAGTCGGAGGTTCCGGCAAGACTCCTCATGTCGAATATCTTGTACGGCTGTTACATAGGGATATGAAGGTGGCTGTACTTAGCCGTGGCTACAAGCGCAAGAGTCATGGCTATGTGCTTGCTGCGGAGGATACCCCGATGAGAGATATAGGTGACGAACCATACCAAATCAAACATAAGTTTGAGGATGTAGTCGTTGCCGTGGACCGTAACCGTTGTCATGGCATAGATTGTCTGTTGTCTGACGAACAGACTCACGATGTCGATGTAATTCTTCTTGACGACGCGTTCCAGCATCGTTATGTACGTCCGGGAATCAATATCCTGCTTGTCGATTATCACAGACTCATCATTTATGACCGTTTGCTTCCAGCCGGGCGTTTGCGCGAGCCGAAAGAGGGTACTTCGCGTGCAGACATTGTAATTGTGACGAAATGTCCGCATGACTTGAATCCTATGGAATTCCGAGTACTGAGACGTGCGATGAATCTGTTCCCCTATCAGGATATGTTTTTCACGACTATCGATTATTGCGGATTGCGTCAGACATATGGTAAACGTCAAATACAGTTGGGCAACATAGGGAAATCGACCAATGTGCTCTTGCTTACTGGAATAGCTTCGCCTCAGCAACTCATTGTTGATGTGCAGCCTTATGTAAACTGCATAGTACCAATGTCTTTCGGGGATCACCATGCCTTTACGAAGAATGATCTGGAAAATGTAAGTCAGGTATTCGAATCAATGTCTTCACCCAAAATAATAATAACTACAGAAAAAGACAGTGTCCGTTTGAAAGAGGGTGAAGGACTTTCAAAAGAAGCAAAAGACAACTTGTTCATTCTTCCAATTGAGGTGAAGTTTATGCAGGATGGTGAAGAAATTTTCAATGAAAAAATAATAAGTTATGTACGAAAAAATTCAAGAAACAGCATCTTGGCTAAAGCAAAGGATGACCACTCATCCTAAGACGGCCATCATTCTGGGAACGGGTTTGGGACAACTTGCAACAGAGATTACAGACAGCTACGAGTTTCCTTATAAAGACATCCCTAATTTCCCTATATCTACTGTAGAGGGTCATGCCGGAAAGCTGATATTCGGAACGCTTGGCGACAAGGATATTATGGCTATGGAAGGCCGTTTCCATTATTATGAAGGCTATTCTATGAAAGAAGTGACATTCCCTATCCGGGTTATGTACGAGCTTGGCATTAAAACTCTGTTCGTATCTAATGCCTCTGGTGGAATGAACCCCGAATTCAAAATCGGTGACCTTATGATAATTACCGACCATATCAATTTCTTCCCCGAACATCCTCTGCGTGGCAAGAACTTTCCAACAGGTCCGCGATTCCCGGATATGCACGAGACATACGACCGCACCCTCATCGCTCAGGCCGATGAAATCGCACGTGAAAAGGGCATACGCGTTGTCCATGGCGTGTATATAGGAGTGCAGGGTCCGACATTCGAAACTCCTGCTGAATATAAAATGTATCATCGTCTCGGAGCCGATGCCGTCGGCATGAGTACTGTTCCCGAAGTCATTGTAGCCCATCATTGTGGCATAAAGACATTCGGAATAAGTATTATTACTGACCTCGGGCTTGAAGACACTCCGGTAGAAGTAAGCCATGAAGAGGTGCAGGTAGCGGCCAATAATGCCCAGCCGCTAATGACCGAGATAATGCGGGCTATGATACACAATTCGTAGTCAGAATGGACATATCAGAACTTGGTGAGTTCGGTCTTGTCGACCGGCTTACCAAAGACATTAAAATCCATAATACTTCGACCATAAAAGGTGTCGGAGATGATTGTGCCGTGCTCCATTATCCCGACAGTCAGGTGCTTGTTACCACCGACATGCTTATGGAGGGAGTACATTTCGATCTCACTTACATCGACATGGAACATCTCGGCTATAAGGCTGCAATGGTGAACATTAGTGATATTTTCGCTATGAACGGTACTCCGCGTCAGCTGACAGTCAGCATAGCCCTAAGCAAACGTTTCAAGGTTGAAGACATGGAAAACTTCTATAGCGGACTGCGTCTGGCTTGCGAC
>CALBJK010000171.1 GCA_937892695.1 uncultured Prevotella sp. | reverse complement strand
AGCCTTGTTCCGAAGACTCACGGTAAGGTTGCCGTCATTGGTTCCGGCCCTGCCGGACTTACTGTTGCCGGCGATTTGGCCCGTAAGGGATTCAATGTCGAGATTTTCGAGATGGAACCCGAGCCAGGAGGTGTCCTCATGTTCGGCATACCGGAGTATCGTTTGCCGAAAGAGGTCGTCCGTCGTGAAATCAAGAAGATTGAAGAACTCGGTGTGGTGTTCCATTGCGGCGTTACTATCGGAGTCGACCTCAATGTCGACCAGCTCTTCGCCCAGAACTTCGATGCCATCTTTATCGGTACAGGTACGGTCAAACCTAAGAAATTTGACATTCCAGGTGCCGGCTTGAAGGGTGTTCACCAGTCCATATATTTCTTGCGTCAGGTAAGTCTGTTCAATGAGAACAGCATCAGCGAAGACGATGTTCCTGTAAAGCGTGGCGACCGCGTCATCGTCATCGGTTGCGGCAACACCGCTATGGACAGTGCGCGCACGGCTGTGCGTTTGGGTGCAGATGTAGAGATTGTATACCACCGCACCATCAACGACATGTCGGCTCTCCATTCCGAATATGAAGAAGCTGTGACCGAAGGTGTCAAGTTCGAGTGGGAATCTAACGTTGTCGAGGTTAAAGGTGAAAACGGCAAAGTTGTCGGAGTCGTTATCGAGTGCAAAGGAGAAACCCATGAAGAGAAGGCCGACAAGGTGCTTTTCGCTGTGGGTTCAGTACCTGCAAGTCGCATAGTATCAACCACAAAAGGGATAGAAGTGGACGAGCGTGGCTACGTGCTCACCCGTGAGAACCCTTACGGCATGACTTCGCGCAAAGGCGTGTTCGCCGGTGGCGACGTTGTCAACCGTCCTTCTACGGTTGTGCTTGCCATGCGCGATGCCAAGAAAGTGGCCGAAGGCATAGCCATCTACGTTGATGCTGTCAAGCTGATTGAAGACGTAGACAAGCCAATGGAAGTAAAGGCAGCAGAACAACAATAGACTCTGCAGTCTTTAGATGAATCATTGACGTAAATCAATAAAATAATGAAAACGAGATGAATTGTGATGAATGTCGGCTTAAAAATTTGCCGTGTAAAATAAAATTCATAATTTTGTAACGTTTTTCATGGTATTAGATTTAAGGTTAACAAAGGTTGGGACACAGCGGTGCCCCATTTTTTTGCCCATACGTCTGGTTACAGTGCTATCTTGTGAGTTTCGATGATGCCGTCGGCCAGCTCTACATTGACGAGATAGATGCCGTGCGAGTAAGAACTTACGTCTATGTCGTTACCGTTGTCAGCACGGTAGAGGCAGCGTCCGTTCGTGTCATACACCTCAGTGCTGACAATATATTCGTCGGAACTTACTGACAGCCGTCCTCCGTTTATTCTTACTTTCACTTCCTCTTTCATTGTTGTCGGGGTCGAAATTGCGGTAAGTGTACCCTGCTTCAGTCCCTGGAAGAACATCGATACTGGTATGTCGCCCTGCTTCCCGTTAAACTTTGCATCGGGTACGCTGATGCGCACTTTGTGTTTCCCGGCCTTTACTGCTCCCAGACCGATGATGCGGTTGTCTATCACGTCGCCCGGACACCAGTTGCTGAACGACTGCCATGCTGCGTCACTCTTCTTGTAGTAGCCGTATATTCCGTTGGCCTGAGTGTTGTACTTGCGGAACGGTTCACACGAGCTGCGTCCCGGCTTGTAGTTGAGCAGCAGCTGGTCGTCCACATAAACGTAGTGCCACCGGCGGTTATACTCTTCGCCGCCGCTGTTAGCTCCGTGGTTAGATGTTATGAGCACAATCTGTCCGTCGGCCACATCCTCTGGCACGTCAAACTCCCATGTCTTTGTGGTTTTGCCGATGGTGTCGGTGCCTTGCTCGCTGTAGTTGTTGAGGTTGCCGCCCTTATATTCGGGCTTCTTCATTACGATAGGCACTAGCACGTCGTCGTCGGTCTCTGGTTCGGCCGGTTTGCTGGTCTTGAACACGAGCGTTCCTTTGAACACGTCGCTCCGTCCGGCGCATCCTGCTATCTGCTCATTGGCAGCGTAGGGCACACCGAACAGTTCAAACTCAACCCAAAAGTTGTATTTGTCTCTAAGCGAGCGGTCGCGCAGAATGTAGCTCAGATAGTCGGTCGAATAGCTGTATGGCACCTCGTCGGGCTTCTTGTTCTTGTCCATGAACGGCGTGATGAAGCGTCCTAGCTCTATGCGTGTGTTATAGTCGGGGTTGTACGTAGTGCTGTCCTTTGGTACGAGCGCAAGGTTGATGTTGCCTATGCGGTCGTAGTTGTCGCAACAAGCCTTTACGGTCACGGCAATATCAAATTTGCTTCCGATTTTGTCTAGCTGTTCGTCGGTCATCTTCACTGCGTAGAGCGACGTGCTGTGACGAAGGATTCCGTCGTTGAGGTCTTTGTCCGGATTCTTGTCGAACAGATAACCATCGTAGAAAGTGACGGCATCGAATAGTTTCAGTTCAGTCTCTTCTGTCTGGGCTGTAACCGTGAGAGACAGTGCTGCGGCCATTAGAGAGGCGGCTGTGCATTTCAGTTTTGTAGATTTTGTCATAATCTTTTTATCTTTTATTGATAATATGTTGTGTTACTGGTTGCAAAGTTAATCATTCTGTTTCGTAAATGAGCTGTTCTCTGGCGTTTTGTTTGAATGCGCCAATCGTACAATGTTAAAAGAACGTCCTTTGCATACCGCTGTATGCCGGGCGTTCTCATGATGATAAACTGATTCAATTTATTTATTTACAATAATCTTCTTTGATGTTGTGGCCTTTCCGCCACTCGTCTTTACGATGTAAATGCCCTTTGGCAGACTCTTTGTTGACGAACCGACAAATGTTCCGTCTACATCATACACTGAAGTTGTAACGTGCTTAGCTGTCGTCTCGGCATTTGCTATTCCGTTTGTCGTGCCCTTTGTGTCAATCCAGAACGTTTTCGAAGCACCTTCTTCTACTTTTCCGAATCCAGTTATGTAGCGTCCGTCGGCTGATATTCCGATTGCCGCACTGTTGTATAATTCGCTAATCTCCATAAGGCCGTGGCCCATTGCCAAAGTCCTTGCTGAAGCCTCTCCTGCTTTCCATATTACAGCTTGACGATTGTTCGGGTTGATTGCTCCGACCACCGTGCCGTCGTTAGAGATACCACCTGTTATGTATCCCAATTCTAGCAGCCCGTTGCCCGGTACGCATTCCTTCACCTGTCTCGTCTCTATGTTCATCCTTGCCAGACGGTCGGGATTTAGAGCCGTCTGTCCTTGGTATGTCCCATAGCTTTTTGTCTTCAGCGACACCCATTTGCCGTTGTCGCTTATGCCTGCTGCCTCAAACGAGTAGTAAGGTTTTGAGGCGTTGCTCTCCACGTCGTAGAAGTCGCTGTAGATGCAATCTGGCTTGTACGTTCCGTCTTCCTGCAGTCTCCATATCATAGCCAGCGGCCATCCCTGTCCGTACATATCTTCGAAAATGTTGCCGAGAATGACAGAACCGTCTTTGCTCACCCATTTTGCGTCTGTACCCAGTACGCCGCCCAGTCCGGCTTCTTCGGCTGTCGGTTCGGGTAGCATGGTGCGTTGTCTGTCTTTCCAGAGGCAGGCGTGTACATTGCCGTCGTCGCCGGTCATGTATCCTACTATAACTTTCCCGTCACTCGACACGGAATAGGGTGTTGCCGCGATGCCTTCTTCTATGACTGAAGTCTGGTTAGTCGTTATGTCGATAATCGTAGGAGCGTCGTAGGTGTCGTAGCCTACGGCTATTCCGTTGTCCGATACTCCGGTAAGAATGGAGCCGTTCTCTTCACCGCTCAGATATTCTTTCTTGTCAGTAGTATCCCACACAAAACCGCTAGCTGTGGCCTTACTCAGTCCTGCTATGTATCTGCCGTTGGCAGAGAGGGCTATGCCTTGATAGTCGTGAGTGTCGTCTGAAGGCAGCCAGTCGATGGTCTGTGCTGCCAGGCTGCACGAAACGAGCAGCGAAGAGATTAAAAGTAGTCCTTTCTTCATATTTGCTTGCTTTTGATTCTTACATGATTTCGCAAAAGTATTATTTCTCTTTCTTTTATTCGACAAAAGTTTCGTTGCTTGTGTCTAAATTCATGAAAATGTACTTTCCGATTCCTCTTTTTGCTTTTTATTGTACGTCGGTAGGAACTGTAATGTTTGATTACTGATGTTTACTTGTTGTTTTTTGTTGCCATTTCCTGACAAAAAATTGTCCGAAATATAATTATTTTGTATTTTTGCAATTGATAAACAGGGTGATGATAAACTAAACGATATGCGAAATAACCGTATTAAGCCGTTTTGTATGTCTATTATATTAATATGGACACTGGTCTTGTCCTTTGTCTCAGAAAGAGTAAAAGCTCAGACCGAAGTGTACATGCATTGGCAGAATATGCCGTCGCGACAGCTTATAGACAAGGGCAACGGCTACTTTTTTGCACAGCGGCAGAAGCCCGACAGCTCGCTGGTATGCTTCTCTATTGTGGCCAACCGTCTGTCAAAAGCAAAGGACAGGGCAGAGCGGCGCGAACTGTGCGAGGCATATATGGGATTATGGATGGTATATTTCTTTTCCTATTTTGACTATTCCAAGTCGTTCGACTATCTCGAAAAATCGAAGCAGGCAGCCGAAGGTATCGACGACATACTTCCGCGCGTCTATCTGAACTACGGCAACATGTATCAGACAATGGCTGCTCAGTGGAAAGACGACAACCTTAACCGCAAGGCTGTCGACAATTTCCGCAAGGCGTTACAGAATGCAGGCAAAGTAAAGATGTATGAGGTTGCCAATCTTGCCTTTGCCAATCTGATAGCTGTAGAGTGGACTCTGGGCAATTTTGACAACGTAGTCCGTTTGCAAGACGAATATCTCAGATACATGTCACGGTCGAAGAAGAATGTAGAGTTTGAGTACACCGAACTGCTCTATCAAGGCTACTTCTTGATATATAAGAAACGTCCACGTGAGGCTGTCGCAATATTCACCCGTCAGCTTTCAATTGTCAGCAAGAGGGTGGAACATCTCCGTCTCCGTTTCAATGCCTACGAGAATATCTCTGTAGCCCATGCTGCAGCCGGCGATTATACCTCAGCCATACGTAGTATGATTAAGGCCGAAGTTCTTGCCAATCAGTACAACATGAAGGATGGCAAGCTGGAAGTCTATCAGTTGTTGCAGCAGTACTACGCCAAAACCGGCGACCATAAGTCCTCTGATGACTACCGGCGTAAATATTTCATGTTGAAGGATTCGCTCCAGAACTATCAGCAGGTGATGGGAGTGAGCGAACTGGAGTTTCTCGGTAGGATAGAGAAAGCCAACAAGCAAATCGAGGACATGCGCCGACGTCAGCGTGTAGGACTCATAGTATTTGTCGTTGTGTTGTGTGTGGTCGGTGTTGTCGGATCATTGCTTGCCGTTGTCTACAGAAAAAACCGCGAGCTTAACCAGGCCAACCGGGTGCTGTTCAAGAAGAACAACGAGATACAGGATGCCGAGGATGAGCTGCGCAAACTACACAAAAAGGAAATCAGCGGACTGATGGCCGCCAAGGCCGATGCAGAGAAAGCCGCCGCCGATGCCCGTACCGAGGCCGCGCGTATAGCGTATGAGAGCATTACGGCACAGCAAGACAAGGATGTTTCAGCCGGCAGCACTGTTCCTTCGGTTTCGGCCAATGCCAAATATAAGAACAGCGGACTCTCCGAGGATGATAAAAACGCGCTGATGTCTGCTATCGTCGAAGTGATGACGGACAGTGACGAGGTCTATTCTTCTGACTTCTCAGTGGCTCGTCTGGCCGAACTGGTAGATAGCAATTATAAGTATGTGTCACAGGTAGTAAACGAAAAGACCGGCGGCAACTTCAGTGCCTTCATCAACGACTACCGTATAAAAGAGGCTTGCCGCCGCATTAATAGTGGAGCTTACGACAATCTTACAATCGAAGCCCTGTCAAACAGCGTCGGTTTCAGGTCGCGTATGTCTTTCTTCACCTCCTTCAAGCACAACACCGGCTTGTCACCTTCCGAGTATATCCGTCTGTCTAAGGAGAAACGCCGCGCACAGTCATAGCTTTTCTTGATTCTTTTTAGATGGATTGTCAAGCGTGATTTGTGATTAGAATTACAGGCATGCGCGTAAACAAAATCCTCTTCATTAAGGATGCAACCGCCGCTTGCTATAAGACCGTTTTGCAATATGCGGCATATTAGAGTGCAATATGCGGCATATTAGCTTCCAATATGCGGCATATTGGAACGTGAAATGCGGCATATTGGAATTCGGGCTTATTCATTGCTGTTTACTAACGGGTATCCAGCGTGTAGATAAGCCCCTCCGGTGCATCTCCAAAGCGGAAATGTCAACAAAATTACAATCAATGTTTTTGCCCGTCACATCGTTTCCACCGTAGGTGGCATTCTTGTTGTGAGACGCACCGGAGGGGTGTCTCTACTGGATGTTCGCAGCTAAACATCAAACATTGACAATTAAACATTGACGCAACACGCAGGATGCCCGTAATTAAACATTAAACACTAATAACTAAACATTAGCGAAACACAAAACATTAATAACTAAACATACATCCCAACGTACAATTTTCTGTCAGAATACAACTGATTACGTATAATTTCATGAATTTATACTCGGCCGAAGGCTATATTCTTTGCAGTTATTTTACTTTTAGATACTTTTGCAATATAGAATTTTTCTGTTTGTCTAACCAAAATAGTATTTTATGGACAAAAGGTTTACAAATCTTTTAATGGGTTCGCTCCTTGCCATCACTCCTCTCGGGATGAATGCGCAGGGCAGTACCTCACCGGGAACGGAAAGCGTCACGGCGAATGCGGTCTTCTCGGAAACATTCGACACCGAGGACGACTTCCTTGATTTCACCGTGCTCAACAACAACGGCGGTGCGGCTTGGGCATACGACGGCAACAACAAGGCTGCCGTTTTAGCTCATTCGCTTCAAGAGTACAACCCTCAAACCGACGACTGGCTGATTTCTCCAGAAATCGAATTGAAGGCCGGTACTAAGTATACTCTCAACTTCCTCGTATGGGGAAATGGAGGATGGACAACCTTCAAAGGCGAA
>CALBJK010000170.1 GCA_937892695.1 uncultured Prevotella sp. | reverse complement strand
CTGAATATGCTGAAGTCCGTCAGCTTAAACGTAACATGGTCGGCACTCCCGACTATGTGAAGGTAACTTGTATCCTTATGTTTTCCAATGGCCGAAGTCCAAAGACCATATCTGAAGATCTGGGCATAAGCCCTGCCACAATCTACCGTTACATAGGTCAATATCAGGACAGTGGTTTGGAAGAGTTGGAGTCACTTCTAACTCTCAATTTCAGATTGGTGAATTCTCAAACCTTTTCTTTTTGACTATACTTTTGACTATAAATAGTTTTCATATGAATAGAATTTTCCTTTTTGCGCTTTTTTTATGCGCATACGCCTTCCCTTCGCAAGGACAAGTTATTCCATCAGGTGGTGCAAACGAAAAGACTCCTTCTAAATCTGAGTATTTTTCATGGATAAATAATACGAACGAAGGAGCAACAGAAGGCCAGACAAAGAAAAATCTTGATTTTTTTGCTTGGCTGAACAAACGTTATGGTATGCAGCTGGATCTTTATGCCTTTGATGCCGGAGCCATAGACGGTTCAAGCATGTATGGCGATTTGCAATCCGAACGTTTTAAGCGTCAGTTCCCAAATGGGTTCGGCCCGCTTTCGCAACAAGCCAAAGCAATGAAAACGAGATTGGGCATTTGGTGTGGCCCCGACGGATTTGGTAAAACAGAGGCCGAAGCCCAAAAACGTGTGGATATGATGGTCGGTCTGGTTGATAAATACAATTTTGGTTTGTTCAAGATGGATGCTGTATGCGGGCAGTTGCGTCCGGAAAAATACGGTTATTTCGATGAAATGATGACGCGCGTACGCCAACTTTCACCCGATTTCGTGCTTCTTAATCACCGTTTGGAACTAGGACCGGGAATCAAACATTCAACAACGTTCCTTCTTGGTGGAGCAGAAACGTATATTGACGTTCATATGACAAACAATATCACCGCTCCTCACCACCGTGCAATGGCCATCAGCCGTAAAGCTCCCGACAATCTGACGCGTTTGACTGAGGATCACGGTGTGTGCATCTCATCATGTTTGGATTATTGGGAAGATGACCTTGTGTTGCAAGCTTTCGGGCGTGACTTGATTCTTTCGCCCGAAATATATGGAAATCCATGGTTCTTGCGTGACGATGAATATCCATATCTTGCATTTCTGTTTAATTTACACCGTGAATACAATCAAATATTGGTCAACGGAAAACGTTTGCCGGAGCAGCAATACGGTCCCGAAGCCCTTACGCGCGGAGATGGCAAAACCCAGTTCCTTACTTTGCGTAATTTGACATGGAATCCTGTGACATACAAGATTTCACTGAACAACGAAACAGGCTTGAAAAAAACGGGAAAGCCGGTAAAAGTGCGTCAGTACCATCCATATGTGTATGATTTAGGTTCTTACCGCTATGGCTCAACCGTAGAGGTGACAGTTGAGCCGTTTAGGGCAGCGTTGGTGAAGCTTACTGTCGAACCTGAACGCGACAAAGTGGCTCTTAGCGGAATCCCTTACCGCATAGTCAATGACAAGGTCGGCAAGAAAACAGAGGTCGAATTGCTTGGAATGCCTGGCAGCACTTATGAAATGAAGCTGGGCAAAAGTAAAGGGAAATTCCGTACTGCGCAACTGGACGGAGAGCCGATAGCTGTCTTGAAACAAGGAAAGACAGCCAAGGTTTCTTTTCCGGGAAACAGGTTGAAGGAAAACTATCATCGTAAAATGGTCGACTTACAGGCTTGTGATGTGCCGGAAGATGCGCGTTCCATTTACTATGCTACAGTTTTTGCAGCCGATAACAATGCTTTAGAGGTACGTTCGCTTTTGCGCTCGGGCGACACGCATATACCTGAAGTGAAAGAAGCTCGCGAAGCTTTTTTTAAGCAGCCTTTGTTCGAAGCACGCGAATTATGGGATCGTTATCTTTTTGACGGTAATAAGGAAACGGCTTTTTCTATTTCTTTTCGCCATGGCGATGCTCGTATGAACGGCGAATCGTCGTTTTGTATGGATTTGGGAGAATTGACAACAATGGATCAATTGGTGGTTGAATCATTCGACGAATTTTCCATTACGCCGTTGAAGACGGCAGAAGGCGTTACGGCACAATTCTCTGCGGATTTGGTAAATTGGAAATACGTGAAGTTTATAGGAGGAAAGCGCATGGTCATTGACACTAAGGATGTAGGCGAGTTCCGCTATTTCCGTTTCAATCCGTGTCCGTTCCGTTTGACAGAGGTTGCAGGCTATAAGGATGGCAAAAAACTTGATCGTTCAAAATGGCGAGCAAGCAATTTGTTTCGTACTTATGGCAATGCCGGTTGCAACGCCGTTGCCGCATGGAAGGGAAAATTTCGGATAGACGAAGCGGCGGTTGGAGCCTATCTCTGCGTAGCCGTCAATGGTTATCACGGTCAAGAGGGTGCGTGGGCGGCTCTTAAAATTGATGGCCGCTATGTGGGCTGTCCGGACAGAGCACCTTCATTTACGGCAAATCCTTGGGAATACAGAACCGCCAATTCAGACCGGAACTATACTTACTATATTCCTGTAACGAGCAATATGATTGGAAAGGACATCGAAGTCTGGACTCTGTCGTTTGAAGGTAAGGAACTTAAGCCCGAAGTGTGGCTGACAGCCTATCCTATCCCATTTGAAAAGAAATCGTTGGTGCTGGAATAACAATCAGGCTGAAGAATATAGTGAAGATGAAAAAGATAAGGCTATAGTTAATGCGTTGCAAACTTACCCCAATTATCGCTCATTGATAGACATAATATCTTTTCGGCTTGATTTTGGCATTGCTTCAGTACTGTATGATAAGCCTTGAACCAGTTCAGGTAATCCTGAAGGTACTTTGTGGTGCCCCCGAAGAAAGTCCTGTCAATCCAACATTTCAATAAGTTGTGCAGCGCATTGACATGCTGAATATCCACATAAAGTCATGTTCAGGTCGTTCTTACGGTCTGCTGTAGCCATTACCGTGGCCTTATCCTTGGATATGCCACGTGTATGGCAGCATCCGCCTCTCTTGTGCGGTTTGCGGCTCAGATGCAGGTTCCCCTTGTCGGATTTGTCGAAAAAGGTCTCGTCGCTCTCGGTTATACCC
>CALBJK010000169.1 GCA_937892695.1 uncultured Prevotella sp. | reverse complement strand
GAAGAACTGGCCAAGGGTAACAGACTTTATTGTTTGGGCGACATAGTGCATAATGGCATGGAGGTGGAACGTCTGCACAGTTGCGGTCTTCAGACCATAAACCATGAGAAAATGCGCGGCCTTCACAATGTCAAGGTCTTACTTCGTGCTCATGGGGAACCGCCAGAGACGTATGAACTTGCACGTCAGAATAATATTGAGATTATTGATGCAACGTGTCCTGTGGTGCTTCAGTTGCAGCGTAGGATAAAGCGTCAATATGATGCCGAACCAGATGCACAGATTGTTATTTTCGGAAAAAGCGGACATGCCGAAGTGCTTGGTCTTGTCGGCCAGACACACAGTCGGGCGATGGTGGTGGAGAGTCTTGAAGACGTTAAGCGTCTCGATTTCGGCCGTGACATCTTTCTGTATTCTCAGACTACGAAAAGTCTTGACGAATTTCATCGTATCATCAATTACATCCAGGAACATATTTCTCCAGAAGCTGTATTCAAAAGTTTTGATACGATATGTCGCCAAGTGGCTAACCGTATGCCAAACATTGCCGCTTTCGCATCACGTCATGACGTGATAGTCTTTGTAAGTGGACGCAAAAGCAGTAACGGAAAGGTGCTTTTCAACGAATGCCGTAGTGTAAATCCACATAGTTACCACATCGAACGTGCCGAGGAAATAGACATGGTTTGGTTTGCCGAAGCAAAAACTGTTGGCATCTGTGGTGCGACAAGTACGCCCAAATGGCTAATGGAACATTGTCGCGACCGCATTCTGAGTCAAAGTCTTGAATAAAATAAGGGGTGGCTTATGTCGATGTAAGCATGTATGCAAGTCGTCATAAGCCACCTTATCTGTAATTTCATCAAGATTTTTATGCCACAGTTAATTTAGAACGGCATATAAAGTAAGTTTGCTGATTTTCCTTTTTCTAGCCCATCCTTTAATCCTTATTCCTTCCCTTTTTCCAAACCCATCTTCATTACTTTCTCCATTCTTTAAGCCATTTCTCAGTCGCTTAGAGTGTTGAATAGATAAATAAAAGGCGTTTTTGTTTTTTTGTTTGAGAGCGTTGATACTCAATATGTTACGAAAACGGCAAAACAGATTCTGAAATGCGGCATTTCAGCGTCTGATATGCGGCATATTGGACGCTGGTATGCGGCATATTTGAATGCAGAACGGGGCATCTCAGAATACCGTGAAAATATTGTTCTGTTTTTCGGCTTTTGTTTCTTGCTCTTTTCATCTCAAACATAACGTCTTCAAGACATGCTGGCCATTGTGTCCGACACGGATAATGTCGGTCGTGTATGGATAAATGCGTTGCATAATGCAGTAAATCTACATTTTCGCCCATGAAGAAAGAGGTGTCTGACGGCTTATAGACAATAGGCCGCGTTTACTATTATTGACGAACTGGACACGTGATATTTGCCGTATGCCAGATTTATCTTGAAACGTTCGAGGTTGATGCCTGCTCCGAATGACAGGCCTGCACCGTGGCTTGCCTTGCCTTCGCCGCTGTCTATACTCATTTCTTTGGCTCTGCGGAAATTGTAACCTCCTCCTACCCATATCGTTTGAGACAGTAGTATGTCCACTCCCAATACCGCGTGGTCGATAAAAGAGTAGTCCCAGTGGTTGAGGTCGACGAGAGAGGCAGACACTCTGAAGGGCATGTGCTCGAAACCTTTGCTAACCCCTACTTGCAGGTCGATAGGCATCTTCCCGTATTCTTCGTCGAAAGCCTTGATTTGTCCTCCTAGATTCTTTGCCACGGCTGAAAGGGAAAGGTCTAAGTCGGGGTCGTAGTAGTTGATGCCGAGATCTACGCCAATACCGATAGAATTATACCCGCCAATATAAGAGGTGGCAAACTTTGCAGTAATGCCGCCTGCAATGCGGTCTGTCAGAAAATAAGAAAAATAACCGGCCATGGATATTTCTTTAGCCGAAAACTTCCCATATTGTACATTGTTCTCGTCAGTCTGTCGCATTGAACCGTAGTCTATGTACATACCGGATATAGCCCATGAGGCCCGTTCCTTCACATTCCGGTTGAATGACACGCTTGCCATGTTCGCTCCTGCCATATAGTTCATGTAGTTCAGCCCTATAGTTTTGTCGCTTACAGATGAAAGCAACGCAGGATTGGCAAATATGAGGGATGCGTCGTCTTCAATCAGTGAGATGTTTTCGCCTCCCAGAGCCGCTCCATGTGCGCTCACTGGCAACCGTAGAAAATTGTATTCTGTCTGGCTGTCTTGGGGTTTTGCTGACAGCGCGACGGCGAGTAATATTATACTTATGTACAGTTTTTTCATCTTTTCTTGTTTGTTTGCGTCTGGCCTTGTATCGTGTATTTATTGCATTATAGGGCTATTCTTTATGCAAAAATGAATTAATACATTTTGTCTTGTAATAAAATTGCACTACCTTTGCAAAAGACAGGCAGCACTCGGACAACCGAGAATAATTTCCGCTCTTCTTGTGCTATGCCTAAGCTTAAAGCGTTGTACAGACTCATGCCCTGACAATAATGGCGGACAGTCAGCATACTTTATAATAACGTAAAGACATCGTTTTTATTACATAAACGCAGTGGAGATAAAAAAAACAAAAAAGGCAGATCTCGAAGGTAAACGTCCGACAATGTTCTTGTTCGGATTGGTGGTAGCGTTGTCTTTGCTGTTGGCGGCTCTTGAATACCGGTCGTCATCCTCCGGCGATGAAGAAGCTCCGGATGAAGACCTTTCGGAGGATATAGAGACTCTTCCTGCCATTGACTACCATGACATGATTGCCGCAGCACCTGCAGCGTCGTCATCGGCAAAGCTGAATGTAACGGAGAAGCCAAAGACGAAGATGGAGAAGCTGAAAGAAATTACCGATTTGCGTACTGTAGGTAACGGACAGACCGGTAGCGGAAACGCTGCTGACGGACATGCCGAAGCCAGCCAGAACGAAACAGCCTTGTCTCCTGTCGCTGTCGATAAAGAAGATAATCCTCTCAATTTCCGCGTAGTAGAACAGTTGCCCGAATTTCCTGGAGGAATGGTAGCCTTGATGAAATGGCTCACGGCGACATTGCGTTATCCGCCAGCAGCTCAAAAGCAGAAAATACAAGGCAAGGTCGTTGTCTCGTTTATCATAAACAAGGATGGGACAATAGCCGACGCAAAGGTCGTGAAATCGGTTAATCCTATACTTGACGGCGAAGCATTGCGTGTAGTAAAGATAATGCCAAAATGGAAGCCTGGCGTGGAGAACGACAAACCTTGTCGTACACTTTTTGCCATTCCTGTAGTATTTAAAATTTAATATCTTAAAATATGTTGACATCCGAAGAGATACTCAACTTGATAAACGGTCGGTTGGGTAAAATGCCTTACGACCGTAAGCCGTCGTCGCTTTATGAGCCAATAAAGTATGCTCTTTCAATGGGCGGAAAACGTATACGCCCGGTGCTGGTGCTGTTGGCTTACAATATGTATAAAGAAAACCCGGAAGCTGTACTGGGACAAGCCATAGCGCTCGAAACTTATCACAATTACACACTTCTTCATGACGACTTGATGGATAATGCCGATCTTAGACGTGGACATCAGACAGTGCACAAAAAGTGGAATGCGAACACTTCCATACTTTCAGGAGACACCATGCTTGTGCTTGCTTACAGCAGAATGATGGAAGGCTGTGACCAGTCTAAGCTGAAAGATGTTCTCTCTCTCTTTACCGAGACAGCTCTCGAAATCGGAGAGGGGCAGCAGTATGACATGGACTTTGAGCAGCGTAGCGATGTAAGCGAAGCAGAGTACATCGAGATGATAAGGCTTAAGACGAGCGTTCTTCTGGCCTGCGCACTGAAGCTCGGAGCCATACTGGCCGACGCACCCGAGGCCGATGCCGACAATCTTTATCGGTTCGGTGAACAAGTCGGTCTGGCCTTCCAGCTTCAAGACGATTTTCTCGACGTGTACGGCGACGTGAAGGTCTTCGGCAAGAAAATCGGAGGCGACATTGTTTCCAACAAGAAGACATACATGCTCATCAATGCCTACAACCGTGCGGACAACGCACAACGTGCCGAACTGGTGAAATGGATTGAAGCCAAAGACTTCGATCCTGCTGAGAAGATAGCAGCCGTTACCCGTCTTTATGACGTTATCGGAATAAGACAACTCGCAGAGGAGAAGATAAACCAATATTTTGAAGGCAGCCGCAAGTATCTTGCTGCAGTAAGTGTCGGTGAAGAACGTAAAGCCGAACTTTACGCATACGTATCAAAGATGATGAAACGTAAGTATTGACATGCGGTTTATTGATACTCATACCCATCTTGATGTCGAGGAGTTCGCTTCCGATGTGGAAGATGTCATCAGTCGTGCCAAAGCTGCCGGGGCATCGTGTCTGCTCGTACCAGGCATCAACATTTCGTCGGTCAGTCCCATATTGGATATTTGCCATCGTTATCCAGGATACGTCTTGCCCATGGCCGGACTTCATCCCGAAGAAGTGAAGAGCGATTGGCAGCAACAGCTGGACAGTCTAAAACCCTTGCTCTATGCGGCCGATGCGCCTTTCATCGCTATCGGTGAGGTGGGGATCGACTTCTATTGGTCGCGCGAGTTTGAGGCCGAACAGCTCAAGGTATTTGAACAGCAGGTTATATGGTCTGTTGAGACTCGCCTTCCTCTTATGATACATTGCCGTAAGACCCAGAACGAAATGGTACACATAATGCGCCATTATGAGAAAGAACTTCCCGGCGGAGTTTTCCATTGCTTTACAGGTAACGCCCATGAAGCAGCCGAACTTCTGTCTTTCGACAATTTCGTGCTTGGCATCGGTGGTGTTCTCACGTTCAAGAAGAGTCATCTGCCTGAAGTGTTGCCAGCCAATGTGCCATTGGATCGTATTGTGCTCGAAACCGACAGCCCTTATATGGCACCCGTCCCTATGCGTGGAAAGCGCAATGAGAGTTCGTTTGTTCCTTATATTATAAGAAAACTTGCTGAATGTTATTCCACATCTGAGGATGCAGTTGCTGATAAAACCAGCAAGAATGCTGTAAGGATATTCCCTAAAATCAAAAATCTGATTCACTAAGCGGGCTTTTTGTCTCCGCCAGTCATTAAGCAAAACTGATAAATGATAGTCTGCATAGCAGAGAAACCGAGCGTAGCTAAGGATATAGCGCGTATTCTCGGAGCGACAAGCTCTCATAACGGATATATGGAAGGCAATGGCTACCAAGTCACATGGACTTTCGGACATCTTTGCACTCTGAAAGAACCAAATGACTATTCTGAAAACTGGAAGCATTGGAGTCTGAGCGCATTGCCGATGATACCTGCCCGTTTCGGTATAAAACTTATTGACGATGATGGCATAAAACGTCAGTTTGCCGTCATCCAGAAGCTTATGCAGTCGGCTGACAGTATCATCAATTGTGGTGATGCCGGTCAGGAAGGCGAACTGATACAGCGATGGGTGATGCAGAAGGCTCGTGCCACTTGTCCTGTCAAACGGCTTTGGATTTCGTCAATGACCGACGAAGCCATACGCGAAGGTTTCCGCTCTCTTAAAGACCAAAGCGAGTACCAGCCTCTCTACACTGCAGGACTAAGTCGTGCAATCGGTGACTGGATTCTCGGAATGAATGCTACTCGGCTTTATACTCTGAAGTACGGACAGAACCGTCAGGTGCTCAGTATCGGACGTGTCCAGACTCCTACTCTTGCGCTCATCGTGGCTCGGCAGAAAGAGATAGACGGCTTTGTCTCCGAACCTTATTGGGTACTTTCCACGGTTTATCGCGACACTCTTTTTACTGCGACAAAAGGACGTTTTGCCACGAAAGAAGAGGGAGAGCAGGCTTTTGGTGCCATTGCCGGAAAACCGTTTACTGTTACGGACGTTCAGAAGAAGAACGGAACCGAAGCTCCGCAGCGTCTTTTCGATTTGACTTCGCTTCAGGTAGAATGCAACCGTAAGTTCAGCTACAGTGCCGAGACCACTCTCAATCTCATACAGGGTCTGTACGAGAAGAAACTCACTACCTATCCTCGTGTTGACACACAATATTTAAGTGACGACATTTATCCGAAGTGTCCGAATATCCTTGCCGGTCTTCGTGGTTTTGAACAGTTGGTCAAGCCTCTGTCAGCTAAGCCACTTACAAAGTCGAAGCGCGTATTCGATACATCTAAGGTGACCGACCACCATGCTATTATTCCGACAGGTGTGTCTGCCTCCTCTCTTACCGACATGGAGCGTAATGTATACAACCTGATAGCTCTGCGCTTCATTGCGGCATTTTATCCCGACTGCAAGTTTTCTACCACGACGGTGCTCGGCTCTGTGGACAACGTGGAGTTTAAGGTAACAGGTAAGGAAATACTTAGTTCTGGATGGCGTGCAGTCTATTCGAAAGAGTGTAGGGACGATGAGGAAGACAAGAAAAATGCTGACGAAGAACGTACTCTACCCACGTTTGTCAAGGGCGAGAGCGGATCTCACACGCCGACGCTTACTGAAAAATGGACTACTCCGCCAAAGTATTATACCGAAGCTACACTCCTTCGGGCAATGGAAACGGCGGGGAGGTTTGTCGAGGACGAAACACTACGTGCTGCTCTTAAAGAGAACGGTATCGGTCGTCCGTCTTCACGAGCCGGCATAATAGAGACTCTTTTCAAACGGCGGTACATTCGCCGAGAACGGAAAAATCTTCTTGCCACGGCTACAGGTATGGAACTTATTGATACCATACACGAGGAACTGCTCAAGAGTTGCGAACTGACAGGTATCTGGGAGAAGAAATTGCGTGACATAGAACATAAGAAATATGAAGCGGCAGATTTCATTAATGGTTTGAAGGAACAGATTACCAATATTGTCAACGATGTGTTGAGAGATAACAGCAACCGACGTGTCGCAATAACCACAGATGAAGATTTGAAGAAGAAAAGCTCGAAGAAAACTTCTACGTCCAAAAAACGTACATCCAAGACCGCAACATCTCCAACAAAGAAAACACCGGAATCCGGTCTGGTTCCAGGAGACAATCTGATAGGTCAGCCGTGTCCTGTCTGTGGAAAAGGTACTATCATAAAAGGTAAGACTGCTTACGGATGCAGCAGATGGAAAGACGGGTGCAAGTTTCGGCTTGCATTTAATATCTAAAGGTGTACCCGACTTCAGAAATGAATGGGCACACCCTTTTCAAAATTTGAAGCCGTAAGCTTTTGTCGGCTTACTTCTATTCACAACTATCTTTTTCAATGAAATTCATGTTCTCCTGATGTAAAAAAAGAACATGAATATATAATATATCTATTTCATTGATAAAAAACGCTATTTCATTGAAGAAACTTTCATGGTATTAATATTTTTTCTTATCTTTGCAATGTAATTTAAAACAAGAGATTCCGACATTATGACAGTGTGATAGAGGGAAGGCGTGAAGCTTATACCCACATTGGAGTCGCATTTTCTGTTTTACGATTACATTTTATTTCAGATTCCATATATTATTAAAAGTATCAACCGATACGCAAGACAGTTAGTGAGAATTAGATTATAAAAATTTTGAGTTAATTACTGATTTCGGAGGTATCTGCTCGTGAGGGTGGATACTTTTTATTTGTCCCAAATTCAATCTTGACTTATTCAGACTGTCGGGTTAAACCTGATAAATTTGTTATATTTGCTAACAAAATCAATGTTTGCAAAATATTTAGATTATTTGTTTTATCCTCCGAAAGTCAGTGGATTATGGAAGTCATCAGAACAACGTTCCGAAACGATGCTTATTGGCGTTCTGATATGCGGCATATCAGAATGCAGAACGGGGCATATTGGAATGCGATAAAAAAGATTGTTCTTTTTGTCGGTTATTGTCTTGTGTCCGTCCATTCCCTAATCTGTCGTCGTGCATTGACGACACAGTATGTGAAGCGTAGCGCCCGAAGCCTTTACCGCTACGGACATGCGTCGTTCTTTCATTCTACTACAAAGTCGAAATCTTCGCCGGTCTGCTTCTTTTGGTCCGAAGAGACAGGTTTAGTTTGTTTCTTCAGGTTGCCTTTCTCGTCGAACATGCCATACGTGGTGCGCAGGACGATGAACTCGGTACGGCGGTTGAGCTGGTTGCATATTTCCTGCTTGTCCTTAGGCTGCTTCTTTATGAAGTCTTCAGTCAGAACGTCGCCCTCT
>CALBJK010000168.1 GCA_937892695.1 uncultured Prevotella sp. | reverse complement strand
GTCATCAGTTAAATAATGAACTTTGGGACATATTATACATTCGTGCTTTTTCAAACCAATGAAAAAGTACAGGGAGTGTAGTGCTTTATTAGCACACATTTATGACGATTTTTTAGTAGGATTAACCCGAATTAGGGTTTCTAAATAATTGATTAACTAAAACGGATGTGAAAACCAATGTGGTAATGCATTTAGAGCACCGGCTGGAGAAATTTGAATGACATCTTGTTTGCATATAAAAATTTAAATCACTATCTTCGCAATGTAAGCAATATTGAAGGCATTATGGAACGGTGCAGGAAACTATACCCAATCGGAATTCAGACTTTCTCGAATATACGCGAAGGCGATTATCTGTACATTGATAAGACAGAGTATGTCTACCGAATGACACACAACGATGCCACATATGTGTTCCTTAGCCGTCCATTCTTATTGACGAGTACGATGCCCCGTTGCTCGATGTGGTGCATGAAGAGAAGAATCTTCCCTTACTTCGCGACGTGATGAGCAACTTCTACAGTCCGCTGAAAGGTTGTGACCCTTACCTACGTTTCGTCTTCCTCACCGGCATCACTAAGTTTTCACAACTGAGTATTTTCAGCGAGCTGAACAATATTAAGAATATCAGCATGGATGAGCATTATGCAGCTATATATGGAATTACGGAAGAAGAGATGCTTACCCAGATGGACAATGACTTGAATCTGTTGGCCGAAAAGATGAAGCTGACAAGAGAAGAAGTCTTGGTTAAACTGAAGAACAATTACGATGGCTATCATTTCACGTGGCCATCGCCAGACATATACAACCCCTTCAGTCTTCTTAACGCCTTTGCTGATGGAAAAATGAATTCATATTGGTTCGGCAGCGGTACACCCACTTACCTTATAGAATTACTACGCAAATACAATGTCATACCTCAGAACATAGGCGGCATGAAGATTCCATCAGATGCCTTTGATGCTCCGACGGAACGGTTGACGGATATAGCTCCACTCCTGTACCAAAGCGGATACGTAACTATCAAGGACTATTCTGAAATAACCGAACTTTACACCTTGGACATTCCGAACAAAGAGGTGAGGGTAGGATTTATGAAGAGTCTTCTGTCAAATTATGTTGGCATTCATACGAACATGGGCCTATCTACAATCGGCCAGATGTATGGGTGCATCTATGAGGATGATATGTACGGAGCATTGCGGCTCTTGCATACATACCTCTCCACCGTGCCTTATTGCGACCACACTGACTATGAGGGTCACTACCAGCAGATGCTCTATGTCATATTCAGCATACTGGGAATGTACACCGATGTTGAAGTCCGTACACCACGAGGTCTGGTTGACATTGTTCTCCGCGCCCCACATGCATTATATATAATGGAGCTAAAACTCAACAAGAGTGCCGACATTCGCTTTATAGAACCCACCTTAAACCAAAATCGGTCATTAGAAATGACTAATACCATCATTTCTAATGACCGATTTGGAATAAAAAAGTTGCCGCCCTCCCTTTCCTCACCATACACAAGAGAAACAAGAGGGTGGCAGCCCTTGCTTTGGAATTAGTCTTTCAGACTGTTCCTATACCATTCATATAGCTTTTCTACGCCTTCCTCAATCTCGACCTTATGTGTCCAGCCGAGAGAGTGGAGCTTGCTCACGTCGATGAGCTTACGAGGCGTCCCGTCTGGTTTGCTTGCGTCAAACTCAATCGTACCGGTGAAGCCTATGGTCTTGACGACAAGTTCGGAGAGAGCCTTTATCGTCAGCTCCTTGCCAGTGCCGACATTGATGTGGCAGTTGCGAATCTCGCCTAATGATGGTATTGCACCGCCACGGCCTTCCGAGTTGTTGCGGTCCACGGCGCCGTCTGTCTTTGCGCCGTAGAACACCGACGAGTACTTCTTTATGCCGATGATGTCGGAGAAATCGACGTTCAGTAGCAAATAGACACTTGCGTCGGCCATGTCCTCACTCCAAAGGAACTCGCGCAAAGGCTTACCTGTACCCCAAAGTACCACCTTATTATCATAGATTCCGTAGAACTCCAGAGCCTTCAATATGCGCTCATGGTCGTTGCTGCCGTCCACGTTGCCCTCGCCGATAATGGCGCGAAGCTTGTCGGTCGGGTTGATGGGACGTTTGTTCATGTCGACCTCTATGCTGTGCCAGTCGCCCTCATGTATGAGCTTGGCGAGGAATATCTTACGCATCATGGCCGGCATGACGTGGCTGTTCTCCAGATGGAAGTTGTCGTTAGGACCGTACAGGTTTGTCGGCATGACGGCTATGTAGTCGGTTCCATATTGCAGGTTGTAGCTCTCGCACATCTTCAGTCCGGCAATCTTGGCGATGGCATACT
>CALBJK010000167.1 GCA_937892695.1 uncultured Prevotella sp. | reverse complement strand
GCTGGAGTGCGCGAGAGCTATTCCCATTGTTGGGCTACACTGAATGGAGTAATTTCGCTAAAGTGATAGGCAAGGCAAAGGAAGCGTGTGGCAACGTAGGGCATAAAGTGGACGACCATTTTGTTGGCGTCAACAAAATGGCTATTATAGGTTCTGGTGCAGAGCGTCAGGTAGATGACGTGATGCCGCAGTCCGTGACATGCTCGTGCAGCGTGTTATTGTGCCAGAAAACCTCCCAGCCGAAGAGGGTGTGAAAAAGGTAGAGCGCAGGTTGGCAAGTGAACAGAAAAAGGCTTTGGAGAATAATAAATGGAAGACGAAGTATTTGTTTTTAAATTACTTTTGTTCATTCAAAACAAAGCATATTGCTACTTCAAGCCAAAGTTCTACTCAAAGCTCATAGATAAATTATAATTGAATAAGTTGTTAAGCATACGGTGATGGAAGATAGCGAAAAACTAAATGTTGGGGATAAATCCATAGATTTAAAAACAGAGATTGTCGATGAGGACAGGCTTTGCTATTTAGTAAAGTCTGAAAATAATGGGGCTTACGGTATTCGTACTATATCTAAACGTTTGGTTCAGGAGTTCGTTAATTATTTTAGAAATAATCCTGAACGTAATGCCAGCGAAGCAAGGTCTGCCCTTAGTGGAAAAACAGATATTGACAAATATGAATATGGGTATAATGCCACGCTTACCAAGATGGCAAAGATGATTCTCAATCCCGAACAGGAATGTTTGCGCACCTCCCATACTGGAAAAGTAAAAAGTTCCGGTGAAAGCCCAGGCTCTCAGCATATAATACTTTACCGCCCCTACATCACCGCGATCAAATCCAAGCCATTCCTCCTTCTTACTGGCATTTCAGGTACAGGCAAGAGCCGTATTGTCAGGGAATTGGCGAAGGCTTGTTGGGATGTAGGCTCAGAGGAATATAAAGAACCAAAACCGAAGAACTACCAACTGGTGCAGGTGAAGCCGAACTGGCATGACTCGAGCGAGCTGATAGGCTATGTGAGCCGTGTCACGGGCAAGGCGGAGTTTGTGGCAGGAGACTTCTTGAAGTTCATTGCCAAGGCTTGGGAGAATCTGGACACGCCATATTTCTTGTGTCTGGACGAAATGAACCTTGCTCCAGTGGAGCAGTACTTTGCTGAATATCTCAGCGTGATAGAGACCCGCAAGCGAAATGATGACGGAACGGTGACGACAGACCCGATACTCTATCCGGAATATGAAGTAAAGCGTGACGAAAAGACAGGTGAGCATGTACCCACGCAGTGGTATAAAAATCTTGTTGATAAACTTCTTGTTGATTGCCCCACAGATAAGGCTTACGCCTTGAATAAGCAGTTTATCAATGAGGGTATCAGCATTCCTCAGAACCTAATAGTTGTGGGCACGGTCAATATGGACGAAACCACATTCTCGTTCTCACGCAAGGTGCTCGACCGTGCCATGACCATTGAGATGAATGAGGTGGACCTGCACGGAGGGTTGACCGACCGCCATGAACCGATAGGCAAACTTGGCAAGGATGACCTTATCGGCACTGCCGTGGAAGGCGTGGACGTGTATGCTGCCAACAAGGAGGTGTGCGATAAGGTTATTACGTATCTTGAAGCCGTTAATACCGTGTTGGAAGGCACTCCGTTTAAGGTGGCTTACAGAACACGCAACGAGTTCTTGCTGTACGTAGTGAACAACTTGCCTTATAATAAGGATGAGAACGGCAACGAACTGCCACAAGGCTATGTCATAGCCCGTGCCTTGGATGAGATAACCAGCATGAAATTGCTGTCACGCATAGAGGGCGACGAATATAAAATGAAAAACGATTTACTCGGCAAACTGAGCAAGACGATAGAAGAAGGGCTGAAAGCTGTGTCGGGTGAAGAACATCAGGTGGAGCGGCCTGTGTCCTTGGCTAAGCTGAAGGAGATGAAGGAGCGGCTTGTTTCTGGCTATACAAGTTTCTGGAGCTAATACTGCCGTAAGATGGATTTGCTGACCATTGAGCATGAGGATTTCACGATGATTGTCGAATGCACCAAGTTCGACAGCATCTGGAACAAGGCTAAGGGCAATGTGGGTGAAGATGATCTCTATTCCACTTACTCTTGGTCGGAAGGCGTTACGGCTGTAAGGCGAACGGCAGACGGCAATGAAGAAATCAGTATTGAAAATGGAGGAAAAGCCCCTGCCACGTTCTTCGACAATACGGATTATCCTGTTTGGGTGGAGTTCAACAACAGTGTGAAAGATGCTCAGTTTGGTTCCATCCTGCAAAACGACAACGACCGTTTCTCATTCCGTCGCCACATTCTGGCAGGCTTCATCAACTATGGCAACGACATAGGGCGGAGCGAGATACAGATAAACTATCACACGGACAACGAAGCCAAGACGTTCCGCTTCGGCTTTGAAGTGCTCAGCACGAAGCTCGACTATCACAGGCATTGGCGTGCCATAGCGGAAGACATCGAGCGTGAATACCGAATGTTGTCGTTGGACTATCTGCGGCGAACCTTCCACGGATTCAGTCCCGACCAGAACGGAGAGCATCCTGACATAGTGTGGTGGAGCATCTTCGAGGGCGAACAGCAGAAGTTTGTTAAGGCTTGCCGAAACATCATTGACCGTCCGCGCCACAGGCTTCATGGCGAGGAGGCGTATGTGAGAGCCGACAAGTTGAAGCACATACCCCACAAAATCGAGAACGAGTTGGCAGAGCATCGCAAGGAGCCAGCCCACCTGTATCGTTTGGAGCAGCAGATTCAGACGAACGATACACAGGAAAACCGCTTCTTGAAGTTCGCAATAAAACAGATAGGCAAGCGGTATGACGATCTCAGACAACGCATTGAAGCCACGAAGACCGTTTCGGACACGAAGAGGCAGGAGATGCTCGCCATGTCAGAAACATTGAAACGCTTGTTGCAAAATCCTTTTTTCCGTACGGTGGGCAAGTTCAAAGGAATGAATCAAGAGAGCTTAGTGTTGCAGAAGGCCACAGGCTACAGTCAGGTTTATCGCACATGGAACTTGCTGCGCAGAGCCTATTCGCTGAACGATGGCTTGTATCGGTTGCAGACCAAAGACATAGCCACGCTGTATGAGATATGGTGCTTCATCGAGGTCAGTCACATCGTAAAAGAACAACTGCACTTGGCTGACGATGACGTGGAACATCAGAACCGCATGGAGATGAACGGAGTGTTCACATGGGAATTGGGCAAGGGTGAACACTCGCACATACTCTTCCGTAAGGATGGCGTAGAGCTGGCAGAGCTGGTGTATAACCCGAAGAATACGGACAGGGCTGATGACAGTGGGGGCATGAAAGACTGGGAGGTGCCGACCGTTCCGCAGAAGCCTGACATAGTGCTGCAACTGACCAAGAACGACCTGCAACGGGGCATGAAGATGACCTATCTCTTCGATGCGAAGTATCGCATAGACGGTAAGGACAATGGCGTGGACGTTCCTCCTGACGATGCCATCAACCAGATGCACCGCTATCGGGATGCCATCTATTACAAGGACTATGACGCTAAGGCGTTGAAGAAGGAGGTGATAGGCGGTTACATACTTTTCCCCGGTGACGGTGAGCCGACTAAGGTGGCAGTGTCGAAGTTCCGCAAGACCATCAATGAGGTAAACATTGGCGCGTTTCCACTGCGTCCGAAGGATGTAGAGAACCGCAGACTCTTGGAGCAATTCATAGAAGAGCTAATCAATATGAAGTCATACGAAACCATCGCCCACGTCATACCACAAAAAGGGGCGTATGTCGAAGTGGGCAACCGTGTGCTCATAGGCTTGGTGAAAGAAGATAACCCACAATATCAAAAGTTCTTGGACGGCAGTGCCACAATGTATTACAGTGGTCAACAGTTTCCGACGACTATCGCCCTGCAAGACCTGCACTTCTTCATGCCATACATCAAGGAGAAAGGTGTGCGCGACGTGTACGAGATAACCCAAGTGCGGACAATCACAAGCAAAGAGGCAAAGGGTTATGATGCTGGCGATAAACTCCGTATAGCATTTATACTTAGGTACGTGCGCAAGCAGTTCTCTAAGATACAGCGCATCTACACGAACAAAATGAAACAAAATACATTTATTGACACGACGTTTGACAAGTTAGAACAGGACGAGAATTACGCTTCCAGTCAAAACGACAATTTTGAACTATAGAATAAGGCACAAAACTCATAAGCTCTAAGCAAAAACCCGGTTAGCTTTCCAGCTACCCGGGTATAATTTTAAGTTGATCCACAATCAAGAAATTCAGCACTATACGCCGCTAAAGGCGAGAAAACCGCCGTCCACGGGAAGAGTGACTCCGGTGATGAAACTTGCAGCCGGGCTGCACAGGAACTGTACGGCACCGTTCAACTCGCTGATGTCGCCGAAACGGTGCATCGGAGTTTTGTTGATGACCTTCTTGCTGCGGTCGGTCAGGCTACCGTCGGGGTTGATGAGAACCTTTTTGTTCTGATGTCCGATGAAGAAGCCTGGAGCGATGGCATTGACACGGATTTTCTCGCCGAACTTCAATGCCATCTCTGTGGCCAGCCATTTGGTGAACGTAATGACACCGCTCTTAGCCACCGAATAACCAGGCACACGGGTCAGAGTCTCGTATGCAGCCATTGAAGACACGTTGACAATGCTTCCCTCGCCCTGCCGGGACATGGCCTCACCAAAGACCAGGCAAGGATAGACCGTTCCGTTCAGGTTAAGATTCAACACCTTGTCGTAGTCTTCCACCTTCATGTCGAAAATAGTCTGGTCGGGTGTCAAAGTTCCGCCGGGGATGTTGCCGCCGGCTGCATTGACCAGAATGTCGATATGACTCCATTCTTTCAGAAGCCGGTCTTTCAGACGCTTCAACTCCTCAATGTCCAGCACGTTGCACACAGCACCGCACACATCGCCGCAAGGAGTCAGCTCTTTTACCATGTTGTCCACCCGGTCTTGGTGTGCGCCGGTGATGAAAACCTTTGCTCCGGCCTGCAGGAAGCCACGGGCAATGTTGCTACCTAATACGCCGGATCCCCCAGTGATAACAGCTGTTTTTCCGGCAATACTAAACATCTCGTTCATATATGAATATTTGTTTTATTTGTATTCTTTCTTTATTCCCAATTCATCGTCTACCGTAGCCATTATGCCTTCCACTTCTCCCAAAGCCAACATGCGTCCGTGGAACGAGTAACCGGCGTTGTAGCCGCGCCTTTCGTCGCCCAACATAAGACGTGCATGATCCACACGCATCGGCACATTGGGACGTTCTTTCTCGAAAATGCGCACCAGTTCGATGATATGGGCGCGCCCTCCAAGGTGGGTGGCTTCGATGAAGTCGCCGTTTGGCAACACGTTAGTGCTGCGCAGATGCACAAAATGGGTGCGCGAAGCGAACTGGCGGGCCAGGGCAGGAACATCGTTTTGTGCGCCCGCGCTCAGCGAACCGGCGCAGAAGGTCAGCCCGTTATGCGGATTGTCCACGGCATCGAGGAACCATCTGATGTCCTCGCCGCATGTCACAATACGCGGAAGCCCAAGCAGCTGACGGGGCGGGTCGTCGGGATGCACGCACATGTTGATGTCGTATTTGTCGCAAACGGGCATAATGGCATTGAGGAAGTAGCGCATGTTCTCTCTCAATTCGTCACGGCCGACACCATCGTAAAGCGACAACAGATGACGAAACACTTCGACAGGTTTTTTCTCATCCTCGGAAATATTACCATTCACAAAACCTTGAGTCTTGACAATGATGTTTTCCACCAAGCGGTGGCGGCCTTCGGCTGTCATGGTCTTGTCCATTTCTTCCACTTTACGCAAGTCGTCGGCTGTATAATCATTCTCCGCTCCCTTGCGTTTCAGAATCTTTATCTCGAAATAGGCAAATTCGATACGGTCGAAATACAAAGAACTTGTGCCGTCAGCCCAATGATGATCCAAGTCTGTACGAGCCCAGTCGAGCACAGGCATAAAGTTGTAGCAGATAGTCTTGACACCGGCTTTTCCCAAATTCTCCAAACTGACGATGTAGTTTTCTATCAACCGGTCACGGTCTTTCCCGGCATACTTGATAGATTCGCTTACCGGCAGGCTTTCCACGACAGACCATCGCAAGCCGGCTTCTTCTATATATTTCTTCAAGTCCATGACGGACTCATACGTCCATATTTCTCCATTGGGAACCTCATGCAGTGCGGTCACAATTCCTTCCACACCTATTTGTCTGAGCATCGACAAGCTGATTTTGTCTTTCTTGCCGAACCATCTCCATGTCTTTTCCATTATTCTTTCGCAATATTATAAAAGTAAGATATTTAATTTTTGGGGCCTTTATTACGAACACCATTCGGTATAGCCTTGGCAGCGGACGCACGAGCCGTGCTTCCCGACGGTTTATTACCCACATCATTCGTTATGTAGCAAAACTTCTGGTCTTTCGCTTATGAAAAGCATCGAAGCCGTACATTAATTATCTCATTCTAACTAGGCTCCTGATATAGAGCGAATATCTGATTTTCAGAACTTGAAATAGTTCTTCGCATTGTAATAGCTGATGTTCTCCACCATCTGTCCGATAAAGTCCAACTCGGAAGCCGGCAGCTCTCCGTTTTCCACGTCGTTGCCCAATAAGTTGCAGAGCGTGCGGCGGAAGTATTCGTGTCGGGGGTAAGAGACAAAGCTACGCGAATCGGTCAGCATACCCACAAAGCGGCTCAACAATCCCAACAGGGACAAAGCGTTCATCTGCTTGGTCATGCCGTCTTTCTGATCCAAGAACCACCACCCGGCTCCGTACTGTATTTTGCCAGGGCAAGAGCCGTCCTGGAAATTGCCGATCATCGTGGCAATCATTTCGTTGTCGGCCGGATTCAAGTTGTACAGGATGGTGCGGGTCAGTTTTCCCTTCGAATTCAGATTGTCCAAGAAGTGTGACAACGCTTTGGCGGTGTTGAATTCGCCTATCGAGTCGAAGCCCGTGTCGGGGCCTATCTTCTTGAACATGGCCGAATTGTTGTCGCGGATTACTCCATAATGGTATTGCTGCGCCCAATCCGATTCGTAGTCCATTATGCCGAAAACATACAACATGGCCATCTTGAATTTCGTCATTTCCTCCTGGGTGATGCTTTTCCCGGCGCGGGCTTTCTCGAATATGTTCTCGATTTCCGCATCCGTATAATCCACCGCGTAGAATTCTTCCAAGCCGTGGTCGGCCAAGCGGCATCCGTGTTCCTCAAAGAATTTGTGGCGTTTCGCGATAGCGTCGATATAGTCGTTGAAATTATGTATGGCCTGCCCGGCGGCTTTCTCCATGGCTTCGACATAACCGGGGAAACGCTCTGTTTTCTCCGGCGACATCGCCAAATCGGGACGCCAAGCAGGAAGCACCTTCACCCCGAAAGGATGGGCTGCGATTTGTTCGTGGTAGCGCAAGTCGTCAATAGGGTCGTCTGTAGTACAGACCGTCTCGACATTGTAATGCTTCATCAAGCCCTGTGCGGAAAACTCCGGTTGTTTCAATTTTTCGTTACACTCGTCGTAGATTTCACGAGCCGTCTTCGGGCTTAATATCTTGTCAATGCCAAAAGCGGTCTTCAGCTCCAAGTGGGTCCAATGATACAACGGATTGCGCATGGTATAAGGAACGGTTTCCGCCCATTTCTCGAATTTCTCCCAGTCGGAAGCATCCCCCGTGATATAATGTTCGTCCACTCCGTTTGTGCGCAAGGCGCGCCATTTATAATGGTCGCCACCGAGCCACAATTCTGTTATGGATCTGAACTGATGATTCTCCGCTATCATCTGAGGAACCAAATGGCAATGGAAATCTATAATCGGCATCTTAGCCGCATGGTTATGATACAAATCCTGTGCAGTTCGGGTCTGCAACAAGAAGTTCTCATCCATAAATTTCTTCATAAGCTGTATAATTAAAATACGTTCTTTTACGACAGTAAACAATGCGTGGTTTACACGACATGCAAAGATAATATTTTATTCGCTTACTTGAACAGGTTTGTATTTCGGTACAAGAATTTTTATCATAAACCAACTGAAGAGATAGGCCAATGAGCAGATACAGAAAACAATCATATAGCCAGCCTGAATGCCGTGGAAACCCAGAACCTGCATATCTGTTTCCTTTGTATATGTGAACAACATGCCGGATCCTTTATTCAAAAGGAAACAGCCTACCCCTCCAGCCATTCCGCTGATACCGGTGATGGTGGCTACGGCAGACTTGGGAAACAAGTCGCTTCCGATGTTGTAGGCGTTGGCGCTCCAGCTCTGGTGGGCTGCCCCGATGATACCGATGATTATGATAGGATACCAGCAAGACACACTGCCTAAAGGTTGGGCGAACAAGCCCAAAAGCGGGAAGAAAGCAAAGAGGAGCATAGAGTTGACACGTCCTTGGTAAGACTTTCCGCCACACTTCCTGATGAACCAGGTTGTCAAAGCACCGCCTCCGATGGAGACCATCGAAATGAGATACAACACAAAAATCAACATAATGCCCATCCAGGAGTCGGAAGAGTAACCATACACGTCTTTCACATAAGCTGGTGCCCAGAATAAGAAAAACCACCACACCCCATCAGGCATAAACTTGGCGAAGATTGCCGCCCACGTCTGACGTAAGGTGAAGTATTTCCAAAGGCTCATCTTAGATTTTGTCCCATCAGCCGTCTCGTGTGATGACGACTCGTCTGCTAAGTCTTGTTCGATATAAGCCAACTCGGCAGCATTCACCTGTTTTTTGCACCGAGGTTTGTCATAGACGAGAAGCCAGGCACCCATCCAAAAATAGCCGATGGCACCGATGATAATGAAAGCCCACTCCCAACCGAAAAAACGTGCCAAAACAGGAATAGTAAAGGGCGCCAATAAAGCACCTATCTGAGCACCCGAATTGAACACTGAAGTGGCAAAGGCCCTGTCTATCTTCGGGAAATACTCAGCGGTCACTTTGACTGCAGCAGGGAAATTGCCGGCTTCGCCAATGGCCAGTATGCAGCGAGCCGCCAAGAACAGGTAGACACTCACCGTTGAAACCATCAAGGTGGCATTGGAAGCACTGAGCAAGTTTCGAGACTCTTCAAAGCCCACCGACCAGTTACCCGTTACGATACCACACGTAACGATACCGCAGAAAGCGTGAAGGCAAGCACCCGACGACCATAGTCCGATAGCCCATAAATAACCCTTGCGTGTACCCATACGGTCGATCAAATTCCCGGCCAAGAGCATACACACTGCATAGACGATGGAGAAACAAGCGGTGATAGTGCCATAATCGTTATCAGTCCAGCCAAATTCGGGAGAGATGAAATCTTTCCATGTAAGGGAAAGCACTTGTCTGTCCATGTAGTTGACTGTTGTCGCCACAAACAGCATCATACAGATGACCCACCGGTAATTAGTCTTACCATAATAGGTCGAAGATTGTCCATTGTTGTTCATATTGTTTTTTGTTGTAAGGTTTGTAGTCGAAAAGATTACGCTGCAAAGGTAATGTTTTTTATCCAAATTTTCGAACTACATACTTTTAAACCAATAGGCAATTTGACAACAGGCAAGGCTCTTTCGATTAAAAACATATTTGATTATCAAGAAGTACTGTTCTTTAGGTATTGTCTGTATATTCTTTTGATTCATATCGTGTGCACATACGCATGCGAATGGCAAAAATCTAAAGATGTTCAAATCTGGACACAAAACCCCATTTTCACCATAGGGAAATGAAATTAAAAAGTAACAAGAATTTGTGTTACCAAAAGATAGTTTGGGATTGGCGTTAAACCGTAACACGTTGCCAGTACGAGACATGTATTCTATGTTTTTACACGCAAGTTTCTTTATGGCACGCCCGACAATGTGACTTGTCGGTATACGGGCATTGGGAGATTCACGTAGGTGACACTCGCTTCTGTTCTCATTCTCCACTCAGTAACCGACACAGAGATAAACATCGAGCAATGCAGATACAGTCTCGTCCCACTGGTAGCCGTTATAAGTCAAGCTGCGCATTCCAAGAGCCTCGTTAATTACCTTGCCAAGTGAGAAGGCGTTAAATGCCCTGCTAGTGAAATAAAATTCCACCGAACGGAGTGAGTTTCTCAGATTTCATGTTTACCTTTGCCGTATGCCAGATACTCCTTATTTGAGTTTTTCGCAGCACTGAGGTAAGTGAAATTTCCGACATATGCAAGCGTTGGACAACTTATTGTTATCCAACGGTTTGCTTTTACGGACAATTAAAAGCCTGCTAATTTAAGGATACACTCCATTCACGGCGATCGCAACTCTTGTTTTGAATATTTAGGAATACAACATTTGCTCATTCCGCTAAATTTAAGTAAGTTTGCAACAAATAAATAAAAGAAATACTACAATGGACAAACTGAAAAAAGACTTCGCGTCAAAACTTCTGAATGTAAAAGCCATAAAGCTGCAGCCCAACGACCCGTTCACGTGGGCTTCGGGATGGAAGTCGCCCTTCTACTGCGACAACCGCAAGACCCTCTCCTACCCCGCTCTGCGCAGCTATGTCAAGATAGAACTGGCCCACGCCATACTCGAAAACTTCAGCCAAGCCGAGGCCGTAGCCGGTGTGGCTACAGGAGCAATCGCACAGGGCGCACTCGTGGCCGAAGAACTGGGGCTGCCCTTCGCCTACGTGCGCAGCAAGCCTAAGGACCACGGACTGGAGAACCTTATCGAGGGAGAGCTGAAACCCGGAGCCAAGGTTGTCGTTGTAGAAGACCTCATATCGACAGGAGGCAGCAGCCTGAAGGCCGTCGAAGCCCTGCGCAAGGCCGGATTCGAGGTCGTGGGCATGGTGGCTTCGTACACATACGGTTTCCCCGTTGCAGCCAAGGCATTTGCCGATGCCGGTGTACGTCTGGAGACTCTCACCGACTACGACCACGTTGTAGCCCAAGCTCTCGAAACAGGATATATCGCCGCCGAAGACGTGGAGCTGCTGCACCAGTGGCGCAAGAACCCTTCGGAATGGGGCAAATAAGAGATTTTTTACAGAACCAGCCGTGGAAGCATTGTGCCTTCACGGCTTCTATATAATAAGGAATGAGCAGTAAATTTGAAAGCAGCATACGCCAGATTCCTCATCCTCAGACAGCAGTCTACAACATGCTGAGCGACCTGAGCAATCTGGAACGGATACGCGACAGAATACCCGCAGACAAGATAAAGGACTTCACGTTTGACAGCGACACCATCTCGGTGAGTGCACCGCCAGTGGGTAACATCAGCCTTCGCATTGTCGACAGGGACGAACCTAAGTGCATAAAGTTTGAGACCGAGAAGAGTCCGGTGCCGTTCAACTTCTGGATACAGCTTCTGCCCGTGACAACCGACTCGTGCAAGATGAAGCTTACAATCAAAGCCGAACTGAACCCGTTTATCAAGGGAATGGTGAAGAAACCGCTCGAAGAAGGTATCGAAAAGATAGCCGACGCGCTGCAGGCCATCAACTACGGCGACGGACAGTAATCTTATATTTATAATATAGGTACGCTTCGCGCTTGAGAACAGGACTGAAGAAAACGCTAAACATTAATAATTAAACACTACGAACAGTGAAACTCTGGGAAAAGAACTTCGAGGTGAACCGCGAGATTGAACGTTTCACCATCGGACGCGACCGCGAACTCGACCTGTACCTGGCCAAGTATGACGTGCTAGGCTCTATGGCTCACATCACGATGCTGGAGTCGATCGGACTGATTGGCAAGAACGAGCTGCCGCAGTTGCTCGCCGAGCTGCGCAAGATATACAAGACCTGCGAAGACGGAACCTTCACTATCGAGGAAGGCATCGAGGATGTCCACTCCGAAGTGGAGCTGCTGCTCACCCGACGACTCGGCGACATGGGCAAGAAGATACACAGCGGACGCTCGCGCAACGACCAGGTGCTGGTCGACCTGAAGCTGTTTACACGCCACGAGCTGAAGGACATTGTCGACGAAACGGTCACGCTCTTCGACGAACTAATAGCCAAGAGCGACGAGTATAAGAACGTGCTCATGCCCGGTTACACCCATCTCCAGATAGCCATGCCCAGTTCGTTCGGACTGTGGTTCGGGGCTTACGCCGAATCGCTCGCCGACGACATGCTCTTCCTGCTGGCCGCCTACCGCATGGTCAACCGCAATCCGCTCGGCTCCGCCGCCGGATACGGGTCGTCGTTTCCGCTCGACCGAGAGATGACAACCCGGCTGTTGGGCTTCGACTCGATGGACTACAACGTTGTCTATGCCCAGATGGGGCGCGGCAAGATGGAGCGCAACGTGGCTTTCGCCCTCGCCACAGTGGCCGGAACACTGGCCAAGCTGGCTTACGACGCATGTCTGTTCAACAGCCAGAACTTCGGATTTGTCCATCTTCCCAAGGAATGCACCACGGGCAGCTCCATCATGCCGCACAAGAAGAACCCTGACGTATTCGAACTGATACGGGCAAAGGCCAACAAGCTACAGGGACTGCCCGCCCAAATAACGCTCATAATGAACAATCTGCCTACGGGATATTTCCGAGACCTTCAGATAATCAAAGAGGTCTTTCTCCCTGCTTTCGGCGAGCTGAAAGACTGTCTGCGCATGTCCGCCTACATTATTAATAAGATGGAGGTGAACCGTCACATACTCGACAACCCGATGTACGACCCAATGTTCTCCGTCGAAGAAGCAAACCGTCTGGCCGCTGCCGGAATGCCCTTCCGCGACGCTTACAAGAAGGTTGGCATGGAGATAGAGAACGGCACGTTCCGCGCCAGCCACGACATACACCACACCCACGCCGGGAGCATCGGCAACCTGTGCAACGACAGCATTCGGTCGCTCATGCATTCCACAATCTCCGAGTTCGGTTTCGAGCGTATGGAGAAAGCCGAAAACGCACTGCTCACCGCCGAATGATAACGACATGCGAATAAAGAAAGCCACAGCAATAATCGCCATACTGATGGCAGCCTCGTGCGGCGAGGTGTCGTCAGAATATTCGACCTACCCCTGCCGTTTCGTGTTCAACATGTCACAACACGCCAACTCGGCCGCACTCCGCAGCACGGTAGGCTCGACAGGCATCTTTTGCAATGTTACAAGAACGATGAGCAACCAGGCCCAATACTACAGCTTCACCACGAATCAGGGACTGAGCGACAAGGTAATCCTCAACGACATCGACCGCCAGACGACAATACAGCTCGGCATGAACAATGCCATCTACATCGGTTACGGCAACCTCGACAACCCACCCGTGTTCTATGCCTACGACGGTGAATGCCCGAACTGCTTCGACCCGAATGCCGTTCCGGTGAAGAGCCGTCCGCTGAAAGTGTCGACTATGGGCATAGCCAGCTGCGCCGTATGTCACCGCCAGTACAACATGAACACAGGAGGCAATATCACAGCCGGGGACAAAGGCAGACCTCTCACCCGCTACCACGCTTCATACGTTGCGGCGACAGGCATTATAGCAGTCACAAACTGACAAAGAATCAACGTGAATATTAAAAACTGTAAATTTTTTGTGGAGTTAAATATTAAAATGTACCTTTGCAATGAAAGACATGGGATACTCCCATCATAAAATTATGATTTACAGGCCGCAATGGTGGAATTGGTAGACACGAGGGACTTAAAATCCCTTGGCCAGAAATGGCTGTGCGGGTTCGAGTCCCGCTCGCGGCACTAAATCCTAAACATTAAAATCTTATGCGAAAAAGTATTATTCTCACGGTTTCTGCATGTTCCGCTCTGGTGCTTGCATCGTGTTCGAAGCTCGGCCCTCTTTCGGCCGACAACTTTACGGTAACTCCCAATCCTCTTGAAACACAAGCAGGAGAGGTTCCGGCTACCATCAACGGTGTATTTCCGGAGAAATACATGAAGAAGAAAGCTGTAGTTACAGTAACTCCGGAACTCCGTTTCGGCAACGGACAAACTGTACAAGGTCAGAGCGCAACATTCCAAGGCGAAAAAGTTATGGGCAACGACCAGACCATCTCATATAAGGTTGGCGGACGTTATACAATGAAGACCAGCTTCGAGTATGTGCCCGAAATGCAGAAGAGCGACATGTACCTCACATTCAACGCACGCAAAGGCAAAAAGGTCTACGACGTTCCGGCAGTGAAGGTTGCAACAGGTGTAATCGCTACATCTGAGCTTTACAAGAAGACCATCCTCAGTGACGGCGGATGCATCGCTCCCGACTCGTTCCAGCGTGTAAAGGCCCAGAAGCAGGAAGCCAACATCAAGTTCCTCATCAACCAGGCCAATCTCCGCAAGCGCGAACTGCGCAACAACAGCGTTAAGGAATTTGTGAAGATGCTCAAGAAAATCAATGCAGACCGCGAAGGACTCAACCTGCGCAACGTTGAGATTCAGGCATACGCCTCTCCTGACGGCGGCGTGAAGTTCAACGACAAACTCGCCGACAAACGTAAAGACGTTTCTCAGAGTTATGTCAACAAGACTCTCAAGCAGACCAAAGTAGACGCTGCTATCGACGCTCATTACACAGCACAGGACTGGGACGGCTTCCAGAAGCTCGTTTCTGCTTCTAACATTCAGGACAAGGACGTTATCCTGCGCGTACTTTCAATGTACAAAGACCCTCAAGAACGTGAAGAGAAAATCCGTAACATGTCGGCTGCATTCCGTGAGCTGGCAGACGGAATACTGCCAGAACTCCGTCGTTCACGTCTGATTATCAATTACGAGACAGTAGGCCGCAGCGACGACCAGATAAAAGAACAGTACGCTTCTGACCCCAGCAAGCTGAGTGCGGACGAACTACTCTATGCAGCTTCTCTCGAAGACAACAACGCCAAGAAGGAAGAAATCTACAAGAAGACTTCTGATCTCTACGACCGCGACTACCGCGCATACAACAACCTTGCAGCTCTGGCTCTGGCCAAGGGTGACAAGAGCGCAGCCGAAAGCTATCTGACAAAGGCTCTCGCTATCGACGGCAACGCTGCAGAAGCTCACGCAAACAAGGGTCTGATTGACCTCGTAAACGGCGACGTAGCCAACGCTGAGAACAATATCGCTAAGGCTGCCGGTTCAGAGAACGCCGCTGCTGCAGTAGCTCTGCTCAACATTGCAAAAGGCAACTATGCACAGGCTGAGAAAGACTTCGGTGATACCAAATCGAACGGTGCCGCTCTGGCACAGCTTCTGAACAAGAACTATGCTTCGGCTGTAGCAACACTCGACAAGGTGACCAACGCTGACGCTCTGACAAGCTATCTCCACGCTATAGTGGCAGCACGCCAAGGCAACAAGTTTGCAGCCAACTCTTATCTGAAGGAAGCTCTCGAAAAGGATCCTTCGCTGAAAGCATACGCTGACAACGACCTCGAATTTGCAAATCTCAAATAAAGATTTGACATTCTCAAATAGATGAATGAGAATTAAACATTGTTTCATACTTCTGCTCACCCTGATTACGGTATCATGCGGAACAGACGGCAAGCATTTCAGCATTGACGGACAGTTCCTTCACCTTAATCAGGGTGAATTTTATGTCTACTCTCCAGACGGGAGCATGGAAGGCATCGACACAATCAAGGTAGAGGCCGGACGTTTCACTTACGAGACAGAATGCGACAGGCCGACGACGCTAATGCTCATATTCCCAAACTTCACCGAGCAGCCTGTATTTGCCGAACCCGGCAAAAGCGTAACAATCAAAGGTGACGCTTCACATCTGAAAGAGATGACCGTCAAGGGCACTAAAGACAACAAGCTGATGAACAGCTTCCGTGAGCAAATTACCAGTGCATCGCCGCCTGAAATAAAAAAATATGCACGGCAGTTCATTGAAGACCATCCCGAATCGGCTGTAGGTTCATACCTGGTAATGAAATATTTTATCCAGACCTCCACTCCAGACTACCCCCTTGCCAGCCGTCTCATCAAGACAATGCTTGCCCATCAGGACAAGAACGGCTATCTCAGACGGCTACAGAACATGATTAAGGGTATGGGCAACGTATCCATAGGCAAATCCGTTCCTAAGTTCTCGGCCTACGACATCAACGGCCGGAGCATCTCCAACGCCACTGTCTCTGAAGCTCAGACAACCGTAATATGTACCTGGGCCACATGGAGCTACGAGAGCATCAGCATGTTGCAGCAGCTTTGCACCAGCCAGAAGACATCGGGAGGCCGTCTGCGCGTCATAGCCATCAGTGCAGACGCTAGTGCAGCCGAATGCCGACGGACAATGAAGAGTAACAACATCGACTGCATTGTCATCTGCGACCAGGACATGATTGACAGCCGGTTGCTCAAACTGCTCGGACTGAGCAGCATTCCAGACAACATACTTATAAAGGACGGACGCGTGACTGCAAAAAGCCTTTCCACCCCCGACCTCATGCAACGACTTTCCAAAGCGCAATAGCGACACGAGCTATTGCGTTTTTTATGTACATCCCAATCGAGGGGAATATCCTCTAGTCGAATCCGGTAAATTGTCCTCACACTGCCACGATGACGTTCATTTAATCTAAATAATGCTCTTATCTCACTGTTTTTCTGTAACTTTGCATACAGAAACAAACATCGCGCAACAATAATGGAAGAGAAACATTTCAAACGCACCACCGTGACGGCAGCCCTGCCTTATGCCAACGGCGGTGTACACATAGGCCATCTGGCCGGAGTCTACGTGCCAGCCGACATATACGTGCGCTATCTTCGTCTGAAGAAACAGGACGTATTATTCATCGGTGGAAGCGACGAACACGGCGTACCAATCACCATCCGCGCCAAGAAAGAGGGCATAACACCCCAAGACGTGGTTGACCGCTACCACTCTATGATAAAGAAGAGCTTCGAGGAATTCGGTATCTCGTTCGACATCTACAGCCGCACCACGTCGAAGACGCACGAAAAAATGGCATCCGACTTCTTCAAAAAACTCTACGACGACGGCAAACTGATAGAGAAAACCACGAAGCAATACTACGACGAAGAAGCCCACCAGTTCCTCGCCGACCGCTACATCACAGGCGAATGCCCACACTGCCACCACGAAGGAGCATACGGCGACCAGTGCGAACACTGCGGCTCTGACCTCGACCCGACAGAGCTAATCAACCCCAAATCTACCATCAGCGGCTCCAAGCCGGTGCTGAAGGAAACCAAGAACTGGTATCTTCCGCTCAACGAATACCAAGACTGGCTGAAGAAATGGATTCTCGAAGGACATAAAGAGTGGCGGCCAAATGTTTACGGACAGTGCAAGTCGTGGCTCGACATGGACCTGCAGCCGCGAGCAATGACCCGCGACCTCGACTGGGGAATACCAGTACCGGTGCCAGGAGCCGAAGGAAAAGTGCTTTACGTATGGTTCGACGCGCCCATCGGATACATTTCTAACACCAAGGAACTGCTCCCTGACACATGGGAAAAATGGTGGAAAGACCCCGAAACACGCCTTATCCACTTCATCGGAAAGGACAACATTGTGTTCCACTGCATAGTGTTCCCTGTAATGCTTAAGGCTCACGGCGGCTACATCCTGCCCGACAACGTTCCTGCAAACGAGTTCCTCAACCTCGAAAACGACAAGATTTCGACCTCGCGTAACTGGGCTGTATGGCTGCACGAATACCTCGTCGATTTCCCCGGCAAGCAAGACGTGCTGCGCTATGTGCTGACAGCCAACGCCCCCGAAACCAAAGACAACAACTTCACATGGCGCGACTTCCAAGAGCGCAACAACAATGAGCTGGTAGCCGTTTACGGCAACTTCGTCAACCGTGCGCTTCAGCTGACAAAGAAATATTTCAATAGCGTGGTGCCGGAATGCGGCCAACTGCTCGACATCGACAAACGAGCAATCGAAGAGTTTAAGGATGTAAAGACCAAGGTCGAAGCCCTTCTCGACGTGTTCAAGTTCCGCGACGCTCAGAAAGAGGCCATGAACCTCGCCCGAATCGGAAACAAATACATCACCGACTGCGAGCCGTGGCACGTGGCCAAGACCGACATGGAGCGCGTGAAGACCATCCTCTACATATCGCTCCAGCTCGTTGCCAACCTCGAAATAGCCTTCGAGCCGTTCCTGCCGTTCAGCAGCAAGAAGCTGAGAGAGATGCTCAACATCGACGAAAGCGACTGGGGTCAGCTCGGTTCTACCGACCTCTTGAAGCCAGGACACCAGCTCGGCGAGCCGTCGCTGCTCTTCGAAAAAATCGAAGACGACGCCATCGAAGCGCAGCTCAAGAAGCTCGAAGACACCAAAAAGGCCAACGCAGCCGCCTCTTACAAGGCCGCGCCGATAAAGAAGACCATCGACTTCAGCGACTTCGAGAAACTCGACATCCGCGTCGGCCATATCAAAGCCTGCGAAAAGGTGAAGAAGGCCAACAAGCTATTGAAGTTCACCCTCGACGACGGGTCGGGCAAAGACCGCACCATCGTGTCGGGCATCGCCAAGTTCTACCAGCCCGAAGAGCTTATAGGCAAGGACGTGCTGTTCATCGCCAACCTTGCACCACGCAAGCTCATGGGCATCGAAAGCCAAGGCATGATACTTTCGGCCGAAAACTTCGACGGCAACCTCAGCGTGACGAGCATCCTGCGCGAGGTGAAACCGGGAAGCCCAGTTTGCTAATCGCCAATTCATACCGAACAAACAAAAATCCGGCTGAGGAGAATGAACGCACGTTCTCCTCAGCCGGATTTTTGTTTTAATCAGAACCGGGTTCAGACGGCACTCCGTTTTAGCTGATTTGGACAAGTTGATGGTCTGCAGTTTGGAAACACACATAATCGGGCAGACACAATCTCTGTCCCTACTATGCCCGTTTCCATCATCGATTAATGATTTTGATATTCCCACGTTGCACAATTACGTGTAAGAGATTGGTTTTCAAAGGAATAAGCGAAAGCCTATTACGTATATACGCCGAACTATGGTTTTGAAACGATGTGGCAATATGGATGTTCGTAGGTGGCAATAAGGGTGTTCTTGGATGGCAATAAGGGTGTTCGTGGGTGAGAGACGCACCAGAGTGGCGTCTCTACAAGAGGGTGGCAATTTCGTTTAGAAGAGGATGGCAAACATAATGTCAATCGCGAACATCCAGCATGTAGAGACTCCACTCCGGTGCGTCTCCCAAGCGTATTGACACCGACGATATCCATCTGTGCCATCTGCAACACATCATTATTCTCCGATAAAAAATCTGACAAATAGAACAATCTTTTCTTCCGTTTTCCAATATGCCCCGTTTCATGTTCCAATATGCCGCATATTGGCTTCTAATAAGCGGCATATTAGACGCTAATATGCCGCATTCCAGAGCGTCATTTCGCCATAATCATAACATATTGAGAATCAAAGCAATAAAAGACCATGCCAAAAATCTGGCAGAAATCAGCCTTGTTCCGAAATAGAACAATATTTTTATTCAAGTTTCTGATTTGGGCTTAAGCCGTTATCTGTAGGGACGCACGGCTCGTGCGTCCGAAACAAGAAGAAATTACATTATCCACGAACATCCAGCGTAGAGATTACGCAACACCGGAGCGTATAGCAACCACGTTGACATTTTATGCAAACGGATTGCCACCCACCAGTAGAGACGCGACTCCGGTGCGTCTCCCAAGCATAATGCCGTCTGAGAGCATACAATATAATGCCACATACGCGTTCCCACATTATTTATTATTACTAACGGGATGCGACCTTAAGATACAACAAACCAATGCCACATAATAAAAAGGTGAAAGACAAGATTCTATCCTCAGCCTTTCACCTCTTTAAATTATTTTATACCAGTCTTTTGTATCAGTTTCTGCATAAGGTGTTTGCAACCTTCCTGCTTGGCATTGTCATTACTCCTCATTCCATTACCAAATACAGATTTCAGACCCTTTTGCTTCATGGCTTTTGCAGTATCCAGTGATTTTGCATCTGTAAACACGACAAGATAATAATAGTTTCCTCCTAAATATTGTGCTCCAACGCCGACAGCCATTCTCTTGTTGGGACTTGCATAATATGTATTGTAATTGTCATCCGTTCCAACATATACATATCTTTCGTTCAAATGTTCAACCAAATCGTCCATATAAGCTGGTTTGACATAAACTCCAGAATCATTTAGTTTAGAGTTTTCAAAAAGATAAGCTACATACTCAACTGCTCCAGTACCATTATAAAGTAAGACTTTATCGGTTTCATTAAACAGTCTATACCCCTTCATGAAGGATTTCACGTGTGAGACAGAGCTACCCCATTCAAAGCATGGGTCGCTATACAAAGTGTGTTTTGGAGTTACGTTCACCTTAAACGATCCTTTGTCGCTTGCAATCACGACAGAGCCTTGTCTTACAGCACTGACAACAGAACCGGACACAGATGCTATAAGGTCATTTTCTGACTTCCAAGTAAGGCCATCACCGTTTTTTATGTTCTCTTCTGTTCCTGTCTCCATATTCATGTCGCCGAACTTTACTTCATCGTCTTTATCACTGCTACATGAGGTTAGATTGATTACGAATGCTGACATCAATGCCAACAAAAGAATATTTCTTAACGTTTTCATTTTATATTAAAATTAGTTATTGGTTTTATATAATAGTAATGTTCAAAAAATAACTTCCGCAAAAAATCTGCGATCAAGAGCATTTGA
>CALBJK010000166.1 GCA_937892695.1 uncultured Prevotella sp. | reverse complement strand
ATAGAAAAGCCGGTACCATACACATTCGTGTTCGACATAGCCGTGGCTCCGGAATTCAAGATTGAGCTTAACGGCAAGAACAAAATCGACTACTACACTATCAAGGCCGACGACAAACTCATCGACGAACAGATAGACATGTTCGCAAGCCGTGGCGGCGAATACGTAAAAGCCGACAGCTACGATCCGTCACTCAACGACATGGTAGAAGGCGACCTGCGTGAGCTTGACGCTGACGGCAACACCAAGGAAGACGGAATAACAGTCGAAGGCGCAGTGATGATGCCCGAATATATTAAAGTGGAAGACCAGAAGAAACTCTTCGACGGAATCAAGCCCGGCGACGTTGTCACATTCAATCCCCGCAAGGCTTATCCCGATAATGATGCCGAGCTGGCCGCTCTGCTGAAACTGAAGAAGGAAGAGGTCCAGGAAATCACAGCCGACTTCAGCTTCCAGGTGACAGAGATACGCCGGTTCAAGAAAGCCGAAGTAGACCAGAAGATGTTCGACGAGGTGTTCGGCAAGGACGAGGTGAAGAATCTCGAAGAGTTCCGCGCCAAGATTGCCGAGAGCCTGAAACCGCAGCTCGCCATCAACAGCGACTTCAAGTTCCTTCAGGATCTGCGCAAGTATACTATGGAGAAAGTGGGACTGCTTACCTTCCCCGACGCTCTGCTAAAACGCGTAATGCTTGCAAACAACAAGGACAAAGGCGAAGAGTTTGTAGAGAAGAACTATGAAAAGAGCATCGAGGAGCTGACATGGCACCTCATCAAAGAGCAACTCGTAGAGGCAAACGGTATCAAGGTAAAAGATGACGACGTGAAGAACGAAGCCCGCGAAACCGCCCGTATGCAGTTCCTGCAGTATGGCATGAACAATGTGCCCGACGAATATCTCAACAACTATGCCGACGAACTGATGAAGAAGCGCGAGAATGTAGACGGATTCGTTGACCGCGCCGTAGAGCACAAGATTGTCGAAGCAGTCAAGAAGGCTGTTAAGCTCAACGAGAAGGAAGTGACCCTCGACGAGTTCAACAAGATGATGCAAGAAGAACAGAAAAAGAAATAGAAAATAGTTTTAGTAGATATTTATTAAACTCTCAGCCCGGTATCTGTCATGATGACTAATACCGGGCTTTATGTTTGCGTAAGACTCGTGTTTAGTCCATTCAACCAAACACAACAAGGCATCAATACTCCAATTCGTTTGCCAGATTCCAGGCATTGAGGAACGCGGCACGTGTGATGTCGGTCAGTTTAGGATAGTTTATACGGTCGGCTTCGTCGGAAGGCAGATGGTAGTCGGGATGTCCGTCGGTGTGATACCAGATGACCGGTACGCCCTTCTTCGCAAAAGAACCGTTGTCGCTTCCGCCTACCGGATTGTCCCATGCGCGGTAGTTGGGGTCAAGATTAAGGCCGTACTTCTTTATATCTCCGCGCAGCCAGTCGCCGAAGACAGGATGTGACGCAGTGTAGAAATAGACTACGTAAGAAGGATTGTCGGGCTTGTTGTTTCGCCCGATCATGTCAAAGTTGAGGTAGCCCTTCACCTTATTTATATAAGGACAGGTCTGTACGAAATACTTCGACCCGAGAAGCCCAGTCTCCTCGCCGTCCCAGAAAGCAAAAATGACATTGCGCAGCGGCTTCCTTCCGCTCACGGCGAAAGCGCGGGCTATCTGCAAGGCCGCACTCACGCCCGAGGCGTTGTCATCAGCACCGTTATACACTTGGTCGCCGACAAGAGTCGGATCGGTGCCGACATGGTCGAAATGGGCACCCACGATGACATATTCGTCGCTGCGCTCACCGGGTATCATACCAAGCACATTGGCCAGACGGAGCATTCTGTGGGGCATAGTCTTTAACATGGCTATCGAGTCGGGCTCGACGAAAAAGGGTTTGCGTTTCTGCCATTCTTGACTGTATGCCTCAAATGGCTGCTGATAGTCGCCAGAGAGCGGAGCTATACCCCATTGCCGGAGCATCGAAATTATGTACTGGCGAGCCACCTGAGATCCAGGTTCTCCGGCTTTACGGCCTTCCAGCTCGTCGGAAGCGAGAAAATAGACATAGGCGCGGGCTGCATTCTGGGTTATCGACTTCAGAGCAACCTCCTTTGCAGCATTGTCCTGTTTGCTGCGGCCTCTAGCCTGCAACGTTGTTCCGGCTCCAAACAGCAACATGACGGCAACGGCCAAATTTAGGTAAATTCTCATCGTAATAATGTTTTTACTTGTAAACTTAACAATTTTAATCTGAAAAACAAAAGGTATCTCATGATACCAAAGTAGCCGTCAGTAAAGCAGCATCAGTCCGGCAAACGCAGCCCAACAAATCATGCGTATAGGATTGATTTTGACTACCCTTGTACCGAAATAAGTAGAAAGGAAAAGCGCAACGCTAATCCAGAATCGCCATGGATTGATGACGGGTGAGGAGAAATTGTCCTGTGTCATAAGAAGCAAGGCAGCGGCAGCAAGCAGCCCGACAACCGCAGGACGAAGTCCCAAGAAAACGTTCTGCACGGCTGTAGTATTCATGTAGCGCATCAATACCTTGCATATCGCAATCATAAGCAGGAATGAAGGCAATACAAGCGCAAACGTGGCAGTGGCACTGCCCAGCATAGCCATCATCGGAGAGAATCCGGCATTGTGTGCAGCCGCATAGCCGCAGTAAGTGGCCGAATTGATTCCAATAGGTCCGGGAGTCATCTGACTTATGGCGACAATATTGGTAAACTCGGCAGATGTCAGCCAATTGTGATGAACTACTGTCTCGGTCTGAATGAGCGATAACATGCCGTAACCGCCACCGAAGCCGAACAGTCCTATTTGGAAGAATGTAACGAAAAGTTCAAGAAATATCATAAGATTTAAATATTTAGCAATTAGTACGTAGTAATTGTTATTTTAAATCTGCAATCACTAATTGCCAACTACTAATTATCAACTGCTAACCGTTTCCGCCCTCTGTCGGCTTCACCAAACTTCCATAAAGAAATCCGCCGATGCCTGCAACAAGAATTATCAAGATGGGATTCACACCTATACGCCAGATGAGCAGCGCACTTACAATCGGTATCCAGCAATTGGTGAACGTGATGCGGGCACTGCGGGCAAGACTGAACGTAGGAGCGGCAATCAGAGCAACAACAGCAGGACGTATTCCACGGAACATGGCAGCCACAACCTCATTATCTTCGAAACGGTGGAAGAACATCGCAATGGCAAGGATTATCAGAAATGACGGCAAAGCCGTAGCCAAAGCCGTACAGATGGCACCGGACACCTTGCGCAGACGATAGCCCACAAAAACACTTACGTTTATGGCAAACACGCCCGGACAACTCTGTGCCACAGCGATGATGTCCAGAAACTCCTTACGTTCAATCCATCTGTGCTTGTCTACCACTTCTGACTCGATAATCGGTATCATGGCATAGCCGCCGCCAAGAGTGAACGCTCCTATTTTAAAGAATGTCTTGAATGATTCTAAATAGACAGACATAGAATACAGATTAAGAGAGAGGAACGCAGGAACGTTACTCTCTCTCTTTACTTACTTTTTCATCTTACTTTCAACCCACTTGCGCGCATTGACGAACGCCTCCATCCATGGTGTCACTTCGTCGCTACGGCGGTCAGCCGGATACCAAGCGTTCTGCCATGGGAAGATTGCACGTTCGAGATGTGGCATCATTGCCAGATGACGACCGTCCTTAGAGCAGATTCCGGCTACAGCATAGTCTGACCCGTTAGGATTGCCTGGATATTCGTCATAACTGTACCGGGCCACGATGTTGTACTTGTCCTCGGCTTCGGGCAAAGAGAACTTGCCTTCGCCGTGAGCCACCCAGATTCCCAGTTTATCGCCGCTGAGCGAAGAAAACATCACGCTGTTGTTCTCGGGTATCGTAACACCGAGGAATGCACTTTCAAACTTGTGCGAATCGTTGTGGAGCATACGGGAGCGGTGTTCGTGTTCCGGATTTACCAGATTCAGTTCTACCATAAGCTGGCAGCCGTTACAGATACCGAGAGAGAGCGTGTCCTCACGGGCATAAAACTTGTCAAGGGCTTCCTTGGCCTTGGGATTGAACAGGAATGCTCCGGCCCATCCTTTAGCACTGCCCAAAACGTCGGAGTTGGAGAATCCGCCGCAGAAAACAATCATATTAATGTCTTCAAGCGTCTCACGTCCGCTGATGAGGTCGGTCATCATTACGTCTTTCACGTCGAAACCGGCAAGATAGAGCGAATAGGCCATTTCACGTTCACCGTTAGTTCCCTTCTCGCGTATGATGGCAGCCTTGATGCCTGACGGAGTGCGGCGATCGGCTGAAATACCATACGAAGACAGACGACCGGTGAAGCCATGTCCGAATTTCATAGTCAGCGGTTGCAGCTTGTAGTTGGCGAAACGCTTGGCTGCACAGCCGTTCCTGCTCTGGTCGCGGTCGAGCAGATAAGACGTCTTATACCACACGTCACGCAACGCGTCTATGTCGAAATCGTGGACAAAACTGTCCTTCTTTATTGTGAGGGTACGTTCCTTTGGCGTCGGATAACCAATCTTGGCATAGCCCACACCTCGCGTCTCTAAGAATTCCCGCAGTTCCTCTTTATGTTCGTCACTCACCTGTATTATCACACCTGGGTTCTCAGCCATGAGTATCTTTACAATGTCGTCGCCGACAAGGTTGTGCAGATTGATGTTCATGCCGCCATCGACATTGCCGAAACACATTTCGAGAAGTGTCGTCACCAGTCCGCCGGCACTAATGTCGTGGCCGGCCATAACCCATCCCTTAGCGATAAGTTCCTGGACGGCATCAAAGCAGTCGGCAAAGTATTCGGGATTCTTCACCGTGGGTACGTCGTCGCCCACCTTGCCCAGACTCTGTGCAAAAGCACTGCCGCCGAGCTGCTGGTTGTCGAAGGAGAAGTCGATGTGGTAGAGAGACGAGTTCTTGTCGTTCACCAATACAGGCGAAACCACCTTTCTCACGTCTGACACTTCACCTCCGGCACTGACAATGACCGTACCCGGAGAGATAATCTTCTCGCCGTTAGGATACTGCTGTGTGAGCGAAAGCGAGTCTTTTCCGGTAGGCACGTTTATCTCCAGAGCCAGACAGAAGTCGCTCAACGCACGTACAGCTGTGTACAACCGTGCATCCTCGCCTTTCTGTGAACGGCATGGCCACATCCAGTTGGCCGAGAGCGACAGGCTCTTTCGACCGTCGGCGAGCGGTGCCCACACGATGTTGGTGAGAGCTTCGGCTACAGACAGCACGCTTCCGGCTTCAGGCGATGCGAGTCCTGCCTGTGGTGCATGTCCCAGAGCCGTAGCTATGCCTTTATGACCACGATAGTCGAGAGCAACCACGCCGCAGTCGCTCAGCGGCAGCTCTATCTGTCCCTGACACTGCTGACGGGCTATTTTGCCTGTAACCGAACGGTCGACCTTGTTAGTCAGCCAGTCTTTGCAGGCAACAGCTTCAAGCTGCAGCACACGCTCTACGTAACGGTCGAGCGTAGAAGGCGACGCAGCAAGCGAACTTGCTGAGCCTTCATATTCTACATTGTCATAATGACGTTCGACTGTTTCGTCCTTCATGACTGTCTTTGGCGAATGGCCGAACATCTGAGCCACGTCGAGGTCAAACGGTTTCACGCCGTCGCCCTGCACAAAGGAGAAGTGGGCGTCGCCCGTAGTCTCGCCGACCACATAAAGCGGAGCACGTTCGCGCTCGGCAATGCGGCGCACATGCTCGATGTGCTTCTCATCGATGAGCAGTCCCATGCGTTCCTGACTCTCGTTAGCTATTATCTCTTTGGCCGATAGGGTCTTGTCGCCTATCGGCAGTTTGGTCATATCTATCTCACCTCCGCAGTCTTCTACTAATTCGGACAGACAGTTGAGGTGGCCGGCCGAACCGTGGTCGTGGATGCTCACTACGGGATTGGTTTCCTCTTCACATAGAGCGCGCACAAGGTTGTAAGCGCGTTTCTGCATTTCAGGGTTGGCGCGCTGTACGGCGTTCAGCTCAATGCCGTTAGAGTAGCGTCCGGTATCGACAGATGACACCGAGCCGCCGCCCAGACCGATGCGGTAGTTGTCGCCGCCCACAACAACAATCTTGTTGCCTTTCTGTGGCTCTTTCTTAAGACAGTCACGCTTGGTGCCGTAGCCGACACCCCCAGCAAGCATCACCACCTTGTCGTAGGCATACTTTTCGTCGCCTTCCTGATGTTCGAAAGTGAGCACACTACCGCAGATAAGCGGCTGGCCGAACTTGTTGCCGAAGTCGCTGGCTCCGTTCGAAGCCTTTATCAGTATCTGCTCAGGAGTCTGGTAAAGCCATTTGCGAACGGGCATCACCTCTTCCCAGTCTCTGATCACATTGTCAGGATTGTCTTTCAGAGCATCATCTTCCTTCAGACGGGGATAAGCCGTCATGTAGACAGCCGTTCCGGCTATAGGCCACGAGCCTGTTCCGCCACCCATACGGTCGCGAATCTCACCTCCCGTTCCGGTGGCTGCGCCGTTGAACGGCTCAACGGTTGTCGGAAAGTTATGAGTCTCGGCTTTGAGCGATATGACGCTCTCAATGTCCTTCACCTTGAAATAGTCGGATGTAGACTGGTCCTCTGGTGCGAACTGTTCCACCGTCGGTCCCTGGGCGAAAGCCACATTATCTTTATATGCCGAAAGTATCTTGTTTGGATTTTCCTTTGTTGTCTTCTTTATCATAGCAAAGAGCGACGACTCCATCTCTTTGCCGTCGATGATGAACGTTCCGCCGAAAATCTTGTGGCGGCAGTGCTCCGAGTTGATTTGTGCGAAGCCGAATATCTCAGAGTCGGTCAGCGACCGTCCGAGCTGTCCTTCTATCTTGTGCAGATATTCAATTTCTTCGGGCGATAGCGCGAGTCCTTCCTCCTCGTTATAAGCTTCGATGTCGGCCACATGCTTGATGGGTTCGGGCTTGTGGTTGACAGTGAACACATCCTGATTCAGCCCATCGTAAATGCGTTGGAGCATGGGGTCATGGTCGGCCTCCATAGAACTTACGGGGAAGTACTCTTCTATACGCGAAATGCCGCCGAGCCCCATGTTCTGGGTTATCTCCACGGCATTGGTGCTCCAAGGCGTTATCATCTCGCGGCGCGGGCCTACGAAGCAGCCTTCCATTGTCTCGCTGTCTACGGGTGTTGCATCGCCGTAGAGCCAGCACAGTTCCTTTGTTTCTTCTTGATTGAGCTTGTGGTCGCACTCTGTTGCAATCACAGTCTTGTTGGGAGTCCTGAAAAAAAGAATCATACGTATGATGTGTTATTGTTATTCTGCTTGCAAATTTACAAAAAAATAACGACATCATAACAATACCGGCTGTATAAAACTGGCATTACGACATAGAGTTGCTAATGTTTAGCGTTCAGTGTTTTGTTGTTCTTGCTTGACAAAGTGATTGCGACACGTTCGTAATCATACATGAAAAACGGAACCCACGCAGATGGCGGATTCCGTAAATCTCAATTGCGAAAAATATGCAGAGCATCTTCTATCATGAGTAGCGCAGTATCTGTCCCGGACGTACGCGCATGGTCTTGCGTATGTGGTTCAGACGACAAATCTTGTCGACCGTTACGCCACGCTTGCGGGCTATGCTCTCCAGAGTTTCTCCCGACTTCACTTTATGATAGAGCACCTGGTTGTCCAGACCCGAAGCGTTGTCCGAGTTGACATTGACGACACTCTTGCTGTAAACATCGTTGCGAGTGTAGCCGCCGCTGCCTTGTTTTCCGCGCAGTTCTGTTGCCTCGGCCGACTCACGGTCGTATGTATTCTTATCAAAGGCGTAGTAGTCGCCGGTGACATCTTGTTCGCGGAAGTCAAACATCAAAGCAGGGTTGAGGGCCACTCCGCAGAGCCGGGTTTCAAAATGCAGATGCGAACCGGTACTACGTCCGGTGTTGCCGCCCAGTCCTATCACTTCGCCGGCACGTACTTCTTGATTTTCTTCAACGAGTTGCTTGGACAGATGTCCGTAAATGGTTTCCAGACCGTTGTTGTGACGTATGACGATGTATTTGCCGTATCCACCGCCTTCGTATCTGACGATTCTTACCTTGCCGCTGAATGCTGCACGGATGGTGTCGCCGATATACACTTTGATGTCGAGTCCCTTATGCTGGCGTCCCCATCGCGACCCGAAATTGCTTGTCACCACGCGGCTCGTGGTAGGCATACAGAAATGCCGGAGGTCTATATTGAAATGATCAGGAAGAGCAGTGGCACGGTGGGCGTACTTGTTATCCCAGTTCTCGTAGAGATCTGCGGCAGGTGATTCTTGTTCTTCTCTGACTGTTATGCTCCTCAGCATGATCGTATCGACTGTCTTCATCCTTCTGTCTACCGGTGCCTGGCGGGCTAACAAGTCCTGTCCCATCACAGGTGTGGTTGAGATTGTAAACAACGATGCTATGGCTAAGGCTTTAATTAATCGTTTTAAATTCATACTTAGGTGTCCCTGTTTTAAAAATTGGAGCATCCCACTGCTCCTCAAAAGGCAAATGGAACTGCTGTCGCAGTCTCATGTTTTTTACAAAACGCTACAAAGTTAATCAAAATATTACGAATAGGATAAATAATTAACAGAAATTATTCGCCATTTAACAATATAGTAAGTAAAAAAAAGATATTCTTTAATGTTGGCATGCTGTTGGGTACGCACACAACGGCATTTCTTGACATAAAGCAAGAAATATGTTAATTAACTAATCGCAGCCCAGTTAATGTTGGTTTTCCTTAATTCTTTCAGCCTGTTCCAGAGCATAGCATACTCAGGCCGGTTGCATTCTGGGTCGGCTGTGACAATCTTCTGTGCTTCTTCACGGGCGAGCTGCACGAGCTGTCCGTCGCGGGCTATGTCGGCTATCTTCAGGTCGAAGGCCATGCCGCTCTGCTGCGTGCCTTCGAGGTCGCCAGGACCGCGCAGCTTCAGGTCGGCTTCGGCTATTCTGAAGCCGTCGTTGGTCTCGCACATGATGTCGATGCGCTTACGGGTCTCGGCCGAAAGCTGATAGGTGGTGACGAGGATGCAATAGCTCTGGTCGGCTCCACGCCCCACTCTTCCGCGCAGCTGATGTAGCTGGGACAGACCGAAACGCTGCGCGTCGAGTATGACCATGACCGAGGCGTTGGGCACATTCACGCCCACTTCTATAACAGTGGTGGCGACAAGAATCTGGGTCTCGCCGCTGACAAAACGTTGCATCTCGGCATCCTTCTCAGCCGGCTTCATGCGTCCGTGTACACGGCTGATGCGGAATTCGGGAAAGATGTCCTTCAGTGCCTCGTAGCCTTCTTCGAGATTTTTGAGGTCGCTCTTTTCGCTCTCTGTGATGAGCGGATATACTACATAGACCTGACGACCCTGGCGGATCTGCTGGCGGATGCCGTTGTAGAGCGAAATCATCTGGTTGTCATAGCGGTGTATGGTCTGGACGGGCTTGCGTCCGGGCGGCAGCTCGTCGATTACGCTCACATCTAAGTCGCCGTAGATAGTCATGGCCAGAGTGCGCGGAATGGGTGTGGCCGTCATCACCAGCACGTGGGGTGGATTTTCGCTCTTGCTCCACAGCCGAGCCCTTTGGGCTACACCGAAGCGATGCTGCTCGTCGACCACGGCCAGTCCCAGACGTGCAAACACTACAGTGTCCTCTACGACGGCATGGGTGCCGACAAGAATGTCAATTTTGCCCGAGCGCAGACCTTCGAGAACATCCTTACGTCGTTTTCCTTTTACAGCCCCTGTGAGTAGTTCAACCCTTACTGGCATGTCGCCCAGAAAGTCGCGAAGAGTCGAAAGATGCTGTTCGGCCAGAATCTCAGTAGGAGCCATCAGGCAGGCCTGATAGCCGTTGTCGACAGCTATGAGCATGGCCATGAGAGCCACGAGAGTCTTGCCCGAGCCTACATCGCCCTGAAGCAGACGGTTCATCTGGCTACCGGAACGCACGTCCTGGCGTATTTCTTTGACGACGCGTTTCTGTGCGCCGGTGAGCGGAAACGGAAGATGTTCTTTATAAAATGTGTTGAAGGCATCACCTATTTTGCCGAAGATATAGCCTCGGCATTTGCGGCGGTGGTCTGAAGCGTAGCGCAGGATGTTTAGCTGAACATAGAACAGTTCTTCAAACTTTAGTCTCTCCCTGGCCTTCTGCATCTGGAGCGCATCTTTAGGGAAATGTACCTCGCGAAGAGCTTTGTCACGGGAAACAAGATGAAGCGGGCCTATAATATAAGGTGGAAGTGTCTCGGCAAGCGGGGAGGCGAGCTTGGAGAGCAGAGTCTTCATTATCTTCTCGACGGCATGGGAGGGCAGTCCCATCTTCTTCATACGGTCGGTTGTGACATAGTAGGGCTGCATTCCCATGGTAGAAAGTTGCAGTTCCGATGCGCGGTCGATGTCGGGATGGGCTATCTGTATGCGATGTCCGTAGGCCGTTGGCCGTCCGAAGACGATGTAATCCTCGCCTGTCTTGTAAGTTTTGTACACGTACTGGGCGTTGCTGAACCACACAAGGTCGGCAACACCAGTGCCGTCGGAGAAGTGGGCGACAACCACTTTTTTGCGTTCGCTCATCTTCATCTCGTCAAAACTGAGAATCCTCCCCCTTATCTGCACGAACGGCATGTCGGCCGTAAGCTCGCGTATGCTGTAGATGCGGCTGCGGTCGATGTACTTGTAAGGATAATATTCGAGCAAGTCGCCCCACGAGCTGATGTTCAGCTCCTTGCTCAGCACCTCTTTACGGCGCGGACCCACGCCGCTCAGATACATTATGTCTTGGGAGAGGATGTCTTGCATTTGTTCAAACGGTCTGGGTTCTGGCTATCAGCCCTGCTACGTCAAGGTCGAACTGATTGGTCAGCTTTATGTTTTCGGCGTTGCCGCCGACCATCTCTACTGCATGTCCGTAGGCTTCTACAACCGATGCATCGTCGGTGAAAGCAGGGTCATACGGACGGTCAAACGCAGCCTTGGCCAGAGTGACTGTGAACGTCTGCGGAGTCTGCACGGTGCGGTAGTCGCTGCGCTGCACATTGTGGGGCTGCTGTCCAGGTGCAACGAAGCGCAGAGTGTCGGTCACTGGCAGAACTGGTATGGCTGCTCCACTACGTCGGGCAGCGTCGAAACACCGGCGTATGGTGTCGACAGACACGAACGGACGCACCCCGTCGTGGATGGCAACTACGCCCTGCACGCCATCTGGAATGGCGGAAATGCCGTTACGCGACGATTCGAAGCGCGTAGCCCCGCCGTCGACAACAGTGTGGGCGACGGTGAAACCGTAGCTGCGACACAGTCCGCGCCAATAGTCTTGCTGGTCGCGGGGAAGGACGACTACTATACCTATCGCGCTGTCATACTCAACAAACCGCTCTATCGTGCGCATCAGCACCGGACAGCCACCGACGGGAAGAAACTGTTTGGGCGTAGCCGTACCCATGCGTGTACCCTTTCCACCAGCGACAATAACCACATAGTCTTTATCTTTGGCATTCATTTCGGACGCTTGCCTTCGGTGAGATGCAGGTACATCATGCCTTCCTGAAGCTGGCGGGTCTTCTCTTCTCCGACAAAGAACGACAGTATCTTGTAGGCGTAAGGCAACGTGGCTGCAGGGCCTTCGCCAGTAATGATATTGCCGTCGACGACAAACAGCTCGGGAGTGTACTCGGCACCCTCAAGATATTTTTCGAATCCCGGGTAACATGTTGCCTTGCGTCCGCGCAGCAGCCCCAGACCGCCGAGCACCATCGGGCCGGCACAGATTGCCCCTATGCGACGGCCGGCCTCGGCCTGACGTTTCAGAGCCGCCTTTACGCCGTCGTGGGCATTGAGATTCGTCGCGCCGGGCATACCGCCGGGCAAGAGCAACATGTCAGCCCCACTGAGGTCGGCTTTCTCGAAAAGCAGGTCGGCCTTGACTGTCACACCGTGCGAAGTCTGTACAAATTCAGAACCCGTCACACTGACAGTCTTTATGTCCACACCGCCTCGGCGAAGGATGTCGACCGGAGCAAGACCTTCGACTTCCTCGAAGCCGTCGGCCAGAAATTCATAAACTTTTGCCATAATATATTGTCTTGTTAAATTATACTGCAACTAAACACTATCGAACGGCAAAGCGTATCTGCCGTACCTCGCCCGTTCTTTTGCCGTTAAGCTTCCAAAGAATGCATGCCGGCGGGCAGCTTTCCGCTTCCAGAATATCTCCTCGCAGAAAGAGCGGTTCGCATCGCGAAGTTAATAAATAAAGCCGAAACAGCAAACAATAAAACTGCTAAAGTAGGCAAAAACGACAGTCACACCGGCAGAGAATCACCGTTCCGGCATAAGCCTACGGCCAAGTGCGTATAGGATTTTCTTGGTTTTTGTACTCCGAATGAAAAATAATTGCTAACTTTGCAGCCTAAAGGCGCATTGTGCCCTGACACAGCCAGAAAAAGCAGCGTAAAGAAGGACGCAACCGCCACAGATTTCCAAACAGCCAAACGCGCAAATGGATTCTTTAAAGATAGACCTGAAGTCGCTGGAAGAGGGCGCGACCACAATTGAACGCGACCTCGACGACGCTTACTTTGCAGCCACAGGAGGCTCCGAAGTAAGCCGTGGACGTATGCACGCAAGCATAACCATCGACCGTGCCGACAAGGTGTTCGACATTGTCTACCACATAGAAGGGACAGCCGTCATACCCTGCGACCGCTGTCTGGACGATATGGAACAGCCCATCTGCGCCGACGACAGAATTGTCGCCAAGCTGGGGAGCGAAGGCATAGACGACGAAAACATAGCCATCGACGAGAACGACGGCGTTCTCGACCTGACATGGCCGATATACGAATCCATCGCACTGTCCATCCCCGTCAAGCATGTGCATGCACCTGGAAAATGCAACCCTGCTATGATAAAGGTTCTCGAAGAACACTCAGCTGCCCGAAGCAGCGAGGAGGAAGACGGCGAAAGGCCGCAAGACCCCCGATGGGACGCACTGAAGAAATTAAAAAACAATAATTAAAAGATTAAAACAAAATGGCACATCCTAAAAGAAGACAATCGAAGAGTCGTACTCTCAAAAGAAGAACCCATGATAAGGCAGTAGCCCCGACACTGGCTGTATGTCCTAATTGCGGCGCATATTATGTTTACCACACCGTATGCCCGACATGCGGATACTATCGTGGCAAAGTGGCCATCGTCAAGGAAGTTGCTGAATAAGCGATGGGAAAGATAAACGCGATAATCACCGGCGTGGGCGGATATGTGCCCGACTACATCCTCAACAACGAGGAACTGTCGCGCATGGTTGACACCAACGACGAGTGGATTATGACACGTGTCGGGATAAAGGAACGCCACATCCTCACCGAGGAAGGCCTCGGAACGAGCTACATGGCGCGTAAGGCAGCCAAACAGCTGCTCCAGAAGACCGGCACTGACCCTGACACCATCGACGCGCTTATCGTCACTACGACGACACCCGACTACAAGTTTCCCTCGACAGCGTCAATTGTCCTGGGCAAGCTCGGACTGAAGAATGCATTCGCCTTCGATCTCGAAGCCGCCTGCTGCGGCTTCCTCTACACACTCGACATGGCGGCATCGATGATTCAGAGCGGCAGATACAAGAAAGTAATCGTCATCGGAGCAGACAAGATGTCGTCGCTGGTCGACTATCAGGACCGCGCCACATGTGTGCTCTTCGGCGACGGAGCAGCAGCAGTGCTCGTCGAAGCTACCGAAGAGGAGGGCATCGGAGTGCAGAACTCCTACCTCCGTACCGACGGCATCGGACTGCCATTCCTGCACATGAAGGCAGGAGGCTCGGTATGTCCGGCTTCCCACTTCACCATCGACCACCGTATGCACTATCTTCATCAGGAAGGTCGCACCGTATTCCGCTACGCCGTGACCGACATGAGCAACGACGTGGCAGAGATAATGAAACGCAACAACCTCACGGCTGACGACGTGAAATGGGTTGTGCCTCACGAGGCCAACCTGCGTATCATCGAGGCAGTGACCAAGCGTGTAGGCATATCGATGGACAAGGTGATGGTGAACATCCAGCACTACGGTAACACCAGCGCAGCCACCATTCCGTTGGCTCTCTGGGACTATGAGAAGCAGCTGAAGAAAGGCGACAACGTCATCTTCACAGCTTTCGGAGCAGGATTCGTACACGGAGCTTCATTCTACAAATGGGCTTACGACGGAGCCGCAGATGCTGGAAAATAAAATAAGAAAATTTCTTTTTTCATGGTTTTTAAAGAAGAGGCGCATTTCCATTTACGGGGATGCGTCTCTCTTTTTTTGAAACTTATCTCTTCTTTGTCCGTTCACGGTCTTTCAGTATCGCCGCCATGTTGTCCTTTGCCCAAAGGATGAGCGCATCGATATATGGGATAAGCGACAGGGCGCGGGCCGTAAGCGAGTATTCTACACGGGGAGGCACCTCGGCATACACCTTGCGGCCTACCAGCCCGTCCTCTTCGAGATTGCGGAGGGTGTTGGCGAGCATCTTCTGTGATATGTCAGGAATAGCCCGGCGCAAAGCGTTGAACCGCATTGCTTCGTTACGGTTGCGCATGGTGTAGAGCACAAGCAACGACCATTTGCCGCTGATGCGTGACAGAACGTGACGTATAGGACAGTCGGGAAACACGTATTCGTCTAATGACTTTTTCTTCATTGATTGTCGTTTTATGCGTTTGCAAAGATAAGCTACAAAGGTAGTCAATCATTTCAATAAACGATAATCAAGCCACTAAGAAAAACCGACAAACAGAACAATTTTTCTTTCCGGTTTCCAATATGCACGTTTTCACGTTCTGATATGCCGCATATTGCGTTCTAATATGCCGCATATCAGACGATGAAATGCCGCATATCGGAACGTGATTTTACTGCCCTCATAAAGCATTGATAGTCAGTGCTTTAAAAAGTATGTCTGAAATTGAAGACAAGAAAAGATTTTGTTCCGAAAAAGAACAATGTCGTTTGGTCAGTGACAGGTACCAACCCTGTAGGGACGCACGGTCCGTGCGTCCCTACAGGGAAGATGTTCGGGCTGAAAAGAAACATTAGGCATCGCGTTAAACTGCGTTAATACGTCGAAGCGGAATACGGCTACAGGCAGCAAAGGTAACATCGGGGTAACTATCCGACAACGAGGTAACTTCTTGCATGGCAGAGAAATGTTGAATAACTTTGCACCGTAATAACAAAACAAACAGATATGAAACAGATAGAAAACACTGCATCAGGAAAGAATTTCAATGCCATAAATGTTGGCAAGTTTGAACAGCTCGGCGACTATGTTCTCGAACTGGGATCCGACGTGAAGATACCCGGCAAGGTGTTCGGCGGGGCGGCGGTAAATGCCACAGGCGGCGAATTCTCGTTCCAGCTGTTCCGGCCAGGCACAGAAACGGGATTCCTCCACACCCACAAGAACCACGAAGAACTATACTTCTTCCTTTCCGGAAAAGGTGAGTTCCAGGTAGACGGCCATATCTTCCCCATATCCGAGGGGTCGGTAGTGAGAGTGGCTCCCGGGGGAAAACGCTCAGTGCGCAACAACGGCGACACACCTCTGGTGATGCTCTGCGTGCAATACAAAGGCGGAACGTTCACACCGGAAGACGCTACTGACGGCAACATCCTGCCGGAGCCTGTAGAATGGTAGCGTTTTGTGAATTACAGCAGAAATGCCACCCACGTTGTAGAGACGACAAAAAGTGCGTTACACATCTTCGAGCGCCCAAATGAAGTCTGCACACGTGGTAGACCTGTGGCTATTTACAATTGAACAAAAACAAAACATGCAGACGAGCCCCGATAGCTGTCGTCTGCATGTTTTGTTTTTTTATGTAAATAAAGTCTGTTCCCAGACCGGACGATTTATCCGTAGATAATCTTACCTTCTGAGTCCTTGTAAGGCTCCATGTCCTTGGCATACTGGTTCATGGCGCGCAGACTCATACCCATCGACGAGAATCCGCCGTCGTGGAAAAGATTCTGCATTGTCACCTTACGAGTGAAGTCGGAGAACATCATCACGCAATAGTCGGCGCAGTCATCGGCTGTGGCGTTACCTAAAGGCGACATCTTGTCGGCGAAGTCCATCATGTTGCTCAATTCTTTGATTCCCTTCCCTGCTGTCGTGGCTGTAGGCGACTGTGAGATGGTGTTGATGCGTACATGTTTCTCACGGCCATATATGTAACCGAACGAGCGGGCTATGCTTTCGAGCATACTCTTGGCATCGGCCATGTCGTTGTATCCGTAGAACGTACGCTGTGAAGCTACGTAAGTCAGAGCTACAACCGAACCGTACTCGGCAATGGCATCCTGCTTCTTTGCGACCTGTAGCATCTTGTGGAACGATATGGCAGAAATGTCGAGGGTCTTCTGCAGATAGTTGTAGTCGAGGTCGTCGTAAGTGCGGTGTTTGCGCACATTAGGACTCATGCCTATAGCGTGGAGGACAAAATCGATCTTGCCGCCAAGTTTCTCTACCGCTTCAGAGAACACCTTCTCCAAATCCTCCACACTCGTAGCGTCGGCTGCAATGACGGGAGCACCGAGCTTCTTGCCAAGCTCTTCGACAGTTCCCATACGAAGTGCCATCGGCGTATTGCTCAGAGCAATAGAAGCACCTTCCTCAGCTGCCTTCACGGCAACCTTCCATGCGATTGAGTCTTCATTGAGTGCACCGAAAATAATGCCGCGCTTACCTTTTAACAAATTGTGAGTCATTTCTTATTATCCTTTTTATTGAAATTCTGATGCAAAGTTAAGACTTTTGAACGGAAAAGGAGAGCTTATAGCTAAGAAATGGCAACTGCGAATAGCAAAAAAGCCAGCTTACTGCACATTATCCGGAATATGTGCAACAAATTAGGCCGTCAATACCGGCTATTCTACAGCTTATTAAGAAGAAATGACAGATATGTCACAAATAATTTGTATTTTTGCATAAGATATGCTGCACTCGGACAACTGAGAGCAGGCTCTCCGGCACTAATCTTTTGCAGTAAATAAAAAACAATGACAATACACAAAGCAGGATTTGTAAACATAGTCGGCAATCCCAACGTGGGCAAGTCGACACTGATGAACCAGCTCGTAGGAGAACGCATAAGCATCGCTACATTCAAGGCACAGACAACGCGCCACCGCATCATGGGCATCGTCAATACCGACGATGCGCAGATTGTATTCTCTGACACGCCGGGGGTACTCAAGCCCAACTACAAGCTACAGGAGTCGATGCTCGCCTTCTCGGAGTCGGCACTGCAAGACGCAGACATACTGCTCTACGTAACCGACGTAGTGGAAAATCCGGAGAAGAACACCGACTTTCTCGACAAAGTAAAGAAGATGACCATTCCGGTGCTGCTGCTCATCAACAAGATTGACCAGACCGACCAAAAGAGTCTCGGCGACATCGTAGAAAAATGGCACGCGCTGCTGTCCAATGCCGAGATTCTGCCCATTTCGGCAAAAAACAAGTTCGGCACGGACATACTGATGAAACGCATCGTAGACCTTCTGCCACCATCACCGCCCTATTTTGACAAAGACCAGCTTACGGACAAGCCCGCCCGCTTCTTCGTCAGCGAAATAATACGCGAGAAAATACTGCTCTACTACGACAAGGAAATACCATATTCGGTAGAAGTGCGCGTGGAAAGGTTCAAAGAAGAGTCCAAAGTTATACACATCAACGCCGTAATATATGTAGAACGTGACTCGCAGAAGGGCATCATCATCGGACACCAGGGCGTGGCTCTGAAGAAGGTGAGCACCGAGGCGCGCAAGGCTCTGGAGAAATTCTTCGGGAAAAGTGTCTTTCTCGAAACATTCGTCAAGGTGGACAAAGACTGGCGCAGCTCGAAGAAAGAGCTGGACAGCTTCGGCTACAATCCTGAATAAAAAAAGAAAAGGAATACCTAAAGACCGACGACAGGGACATGGCTGCGGACTACCCCCAGAATCCTACTTCTCCACCGACAGCACGGAATCTCTTCATAACGAGATAATGACCGTCAACGACGTATCTGACCATCGGCTTTCAGACAGTATTCTGACATTTCCAAACTAAATATTATCGAACGTGGCAAACTTAGTAGCAATAGTGGGACGCCCCAATGTGGGCAAATCCACACTTTTCAACAGACTGACAAAGTCGCGCCAGGCCATAGTGAGCAGCACTGCCGGAACGACACGCGACCGACAGTACGGCAAATGTGAATGGAACGGACGCGAGTTCTCCGTCGTAGACACCGGCGGATGGGTGGTCAAGTCTGACGACATATTCGAGGACGCGATACGCCGTCAGGTTACCATCGCCACCGAAGAGGCCGATCTGGTGCTCTTCGTAGTAGACGTGACGACCGGACTTACCGACTGGGACACGGACGTGGCCGCTATCCTGCGCCGCACAAAACTCCCTGTACTGCTCGTGGCCAACAAGACCGACAACAACGACCAGCAATACGACGCAGCCGAATTCTACAAGCTCGGACTGGGTGACCCGATATGCATAAGCTCGGCGACAGGCAGCGGGACAGGCGACCTGCTCGACCTCGTACTCGAAAAGCTAAAGCCGGACAACGGCGAGACCGTAGAGGACGGCATACCGCGCTTCGCCGTAGTAGGAAGGCCTAATGCCGGCAAGAGCAGCATCATCAATGCCTTTATTGGCGAAGAACGTAACATCGTTACCGAGATAGCCGGGACAACACGCGACAGCATCTACACGCGGTTCGACAAGTTCGGATTCGATTTCTATCTTGTCGACACTGCCGGAATACGCCGTAAGAACAAAGTGACCGAAGACCTCGAATTCTATTCTGTAATGAGATCGATACGCGCTATCGAGAACTCGGATGTCTGTATTCTGATGATTGACGCGACCCGCGGCATAGAAGCGCAAGACATGAACATCTTCCAGCTCATACAGAAGAACAACAAGTCGCTCGTAGTGGTTGTAAACAAATGGGATCTCGTGGAGAACAAGGACCAGAAGGTGATAAAGACTTTCGAGACCGCCATACGCAACCGCATGGCTCCGTTCACCGATTTTCCGATAATCTTCGCATCGGCTCTGACCAAGCAGCGCATCTTCAAGGTGTTAGAAACGGCAAAGCAGGTATATCAGAACCGTAAGGCCAAGGTCGGTACGGCCAAGCTCAACGAAGTGATGCTGCCGCTCATCGAAGCCTATCCGCCACCATCGACCAAGGGCAAGTATATCAAGATAAAATACTGTACGCAGTTGCCTAACACGCAGATTCCGTCGTTTGTCTTCTACGCCAACCTGCCACAATACATAAAAGAACCTTACCGCAGATTTCTGGAGAACAAGATACGCGAGAACTGGTCGATGCACGGATGTCCTATCAACGTGTTTATCAGGCAGAAGTAAGGCGGCAGAATACGGAAAATAAAGAAACTTAGGACATAATGGCAAACAAGACATTAGCCGCAGTGCTGGCCGCACTGCTCATGTTTTCGTGCTCGTCACAACACAAGCCCACACCCGAAGAAATGGCCGGAAGAACAGCAAAGCTCTACTACGACTATCTTCTGGAAGGCAAATACGAAGCCTACGTGGACGGATTATACCAGCCCGACAGAATTCCCGAGAGTTATAGGCAGCAGCTTATCACCAACGCCAAGATGTTCGTAGGCGAACAGAAGGAAGAACACCGTGGTATAGACTCGGTAAAAGTAGTGACCGCCAAGGCCGACACGGTGAAACGTATCGGCGAAGCCTATCTGTCCATCTGCTTCGGCGACAGTACACGCGAAGAGATTGTCGTGCCGATGGTCTACCACAACGGAGTGTGGATGATGAGGTAACCCATGCCCGATTCTCTGAGAACACGAGACAAGAACGTTTTCACACTTATACCTAAAGCGTGACAGAAAAAAGCCCAGCCGGCATTGTCCGACTGGGCTTTTTCTGTCGGTCGAGTCATTGCGACGAATTACATAGCCACAGTCTGTGTATGTTATAGAACATCAGTATGACGTGTTTTTACAAACTTGACGGCTGCGTCAACAGCATTTCCGAAAGAGAATACGTCGCCACCGCAGCTGATATTCTGGTCAGAAACAACTGCACCGTTGATTCCGGAAGTAGGCATCTTATATGCAACATAGATGTAGAAATTATCCTTGAATGTCAAAGCCAGAGCATATTGTCCGCCGCCGACAGCGGTGTTCTCAAGATACATGCCTCCGGCGTTGGCCGGAACATGATTGATATACAGACACAACTGGAAGATGACTGTCTGATAGTACTGGGCTGCATCGTAGGGATTTTACGTCACGCGCGCCAGTAAACGCCTTGTGGCCAACCAGCATGCAAGAACAACGCCAAATCGGGTAGGAAGTAAATGCTAATCATAAAAGGCATTTGCCTCCTATTTTCACA
>CALBJK010000165.1 GCA_937892695.1 uncultured Prevotella sp. | reverse complement strand
GACGGACTTGTTGAGCCATGTGTCCTGCCAGATGCGTTCGAGGGGTACTGGAGGCTTTGGGGAGATAGAGCCGAAATAGTCATGTATGGCGGAACGTTTCTCGTCGTGGGCTTTCTGCTCGACGGCCTTTACGATGTTGTCAATCTTGGCGGTGGCTTCTTTGATGAGCTGTACGGTGTCGGCGACTACGGCCTTGAACTCGGCGACTACGGCCTTGAACTCGGCGAATGGGGCAGTGAACTCTCGTTCGAGGCGGATGCGCTCGTCGTTGAGCTGCTTGGCCGCGCGGTTGAGCTTGGCCTTGTCGGCTTTGGCTTCGGCGATGTTGTCAACAGTGTAGCGGCTCGCGTCGTATCGGGGAAGGCTGTCGCGGACGGCCTGACGGATAAGCCGTGCGTTGTCGGTAATGGAGCCGAGGACGGTGATGTCGGCGTGGAGGGCGAGTGCATCGTCGGAGAGGGGCATGGGGATGGCCGGACCCTGCGTTTGTAGATTAAGCTGCTGTTGTTCCATTTTGCTTGATGTCTGAAATGAGTTGTTCTATGTATTCGTCGGCGAGGAGCACTCGCTCTGTGAGCTGTTCTTCGGCTTCGGTGTCGCGTCGGCTTCGGGCGGTGTGAAGCGGCGAGGACTGCCACGGGCAGTAGACGCAGAAGTAGCAGAGAGGCACGTCGATACACATCATTTCTGCGAGTGTCTGCCAGAAGTACATGGGGTTGGCCTGTCGCAGGGACGGTGCGTCATGGACGGTTGCGGCGTACTGGATGAATGTGCTCTGTTTGGGGCACTTGATTTCGAGAACTGCGGACACCCGGTCGTCGCCGTTGTAGATGAGTCCGTCGGGCGAGGCTGCGAAGTCGGGTATGGTGTCGTGCCGGGCGGAGCCTACCTGCCGGACGGTGAATCCTGTAGTCTTGACGAACAGGTCCCGGGCGTACTGCTCCATGTCGGAGCCGAAGCGCATGGTGCGGGAAGAAACATCGACACTGTCAATGTACTGGGAGAAGAGTTCGTCGTCGGCAACGACGGCGGGGTTCATCATGCGTTCGGCTGCGAGCTGCCGGAGGTATGCAAGGGCAGTGTCGCCGAAGACTTCGCCCTTGGTGCGTGATGCCTTCATTATATTGCCGACGGCGGACCCTGTTATCATACCGAGCCGCGAACGGAACCATGCAAGGGAGTGCTGCTGGTCGTCTACGTCGTTCATAAGAGTGACTTTTTCTGTTTGCCGTCTGATTCGGTCTTTTCTTCATCCGGGACGGGCGAGTCCGGTGCCATACCGGGGGTTGCCGGTGATGAAGCTTCGACAGCCTTTGCGGCTGTGTCGGCAAGCTGCTGCTGCCGGGTCTCGACGACCCGGGCCTCGGCGAAGGAGCTGGTGTCGTATTCCTCTTTCTGCTCCTCTGCTATCACTCCCTGCATGTCGGTGGACAGGTAGCCGTACTTTGACAGCAGGATGCGCAGGATGGTCTTGATGGCCATGGACTCGAAGTTGCCCTTCCATCCCACTGTGCTGTATTCTGACGGGGGAAGCTGTGCCAGCTTGGCTATGTCCCCGATGCTCGTTGTCTTGTTTGTCTTGAACACTGGTGCGTAGCGCTTGGCGTGGCGTGCCATGTCGTCCACGGACATGTAGAGTGTCTTGGAGAACCCATTGACGAGTTCGATGTAGGCGAAATAGCCTGTGACTCCGTCTGAGAGGCGCTCGCCGCCGAGGTCTATGCGCCCCGTGAGCTTGTCCTCGCCCTGAAGCTCGCCCTCGTAGACCACGCCCGCGTTGATCGTGCGGTACTGCCCTGTCCGCAGGGCAAGCTGGATGAGTCCTTTGTACCCTATCTGGAACGTCGGCTCCATCACCTTGTGCCATTGTCCGTGGCCGTCTTTCTTCGTGTTCTGATATGGTATGATATAGGCGAAGCCGAGCGCCTTGTTTACTGGCAGATGCAGGGTCGCCGCTTTGAGGGCTTCCATGGCCACGGCCTTCATGTCGCACTTCTGAAGGGCGCTGTCTGCGTTTACGAGGTCAATGACCGATGATATGAACGCCCCGGAGTGGTTGCCGAGGGCGTTGGCGAACATTGACTTCATGGCGTTGTTGCCGAAGAGGTTCTTCAGCTGGTTGGCCGGCGAGAGGCTTTTTGCCGCTGCCGTCTCTGCCGTTGCGGCTGCTGCCGCGATACTACTGTTCTGTTCCATGACTGTTATGGTTTTTGTTTGTCTTTTTTTTAGAATTTACATCACAGATGTGTTTTTCTCTGCCGTCGTTGCTCCGGGTGAAAAGGTAGCAGCCTTCGTCATCAGGGCATATCTCCGTATAGAGAGGATGCAGCAGACAGTAGGCTGTGTCTGCCACCGTCTCGCAGTAGAAACAGTGTTTGCAGTTTTTTGTCATATATGCGTTTTTTACGGTTTCCGGTTTTCTTGGTTTTCGGCCTTGCGGCACAGCAGTGCCAGCAGCGGTGACAGGGCGAGTGCTGCTCCGGTGGCTACGGTTCCGGCTGTGCCGCCGAGTGCCGCTCCGGCTGCGGCCAGTGCTGCTGCTGTGCAGAGCGCGGCCAGTGTGAGTGTCCTTGTTTTCATATTGTCTGGGATTTTTTTTAAAGAAAGGCGGCTGCCCCGTGGCGTGACAACAAAACAACACCAAAAATGACCAAATTACTTTTCGCCCCGATGTCGCAGCCGCCGTGTATGTGTGGAGAACGCGCCCGGTTCGACCGC
>CALBJK010000164.1 GCA_937892695.1 uncultured Prevotella sp. | reverse complement strand
CGGAATGTGGAACTCCACTTGTCCGTTATGAAGGCGAGTCGGCTCATTATTGTCCAAATGACACGGGATGTCCACCGCAGATAAAAGGTCGTATCGAGCATTTCATATCTCGCAGGGCAATGAATATCGATTCGCTAGGTCCTGAAACTGTTGACGATTATTACCGTAGGGGGCTGATTCGAAATATAGCCGACTTGTATGAAATAAAAGTAACAGACATAAACTGTTCAGGTAGCAGACAGCGTTCTTCCATGAAAATCATTAATGGTATAGCAAAGTCTAAGGATGTGCCATTTGAAAGAGTTGTGTTTGCCCTTGGAATAAGGTTTGTCGGTGAAACCTCAGCCCGCATTATAGCGCGTCGCTTCAAGAATATAGATTCTCTAATGTCTGCTTCTCTTCAAGATCTGACTTCGGTTGACGGAGTGGGGGAGTCAATCGCCTCTAGCATAATAACGTATTTTCATAATGAGGACAATATCGCTATAGTACAGCGTCTTCGCGATTATGGCTTACAGATGGAGATTAAAGAAGATGCGGAAACTGACTCAACAGACATTTTGGCTGGCAAATCAATTGTCATAAGTGGGGTTTTCAGTAAACATAGCCGTGAGGAGTACAAGGCCATGATAGAACAGAATGGCGGTAAAAACGTCTCTTCCATCAGTGGCAAAACATCATATATTCTGGCGGGTGACAATATGGGCCCCTCAAAACTACAGAAAGCTGAAAAGATGAATGTTCCTATAATCGATGAAGACACTTTTCTTAGAATGATCGGCAGATAAAATATATTCTGACCAGGCTGACAAACAATGTCAGTAATCCGTATTGTTTAATGAATGCCAGAATGATAAAGACGTAAAATGAAAATTAAAGTATCAAAAGAAATAAAAGCATTGTGCCAGTCTTTTGTCGGTGCATACGTTGAGGCTGATGTCGTCAATTCATCTTATTCGGACAAACTATGGAATAAAATAACTGATAGTGAAGATACACTCCGTGCCACCGTCACTACCGAAACTCTGAAGACATGGCCTTCTATAGCTGCAACACGCTTGATATATCGTCTTTGTGGAAAAGACCCTTCACGTTACAGACCATCGGGGGAGGCTCTCGTCAGAAGGGTGCTCCAAGGTAAACGTATTTATCAAATTGACACAATCGTAGATTTGATAAACCTTGCAAGTATGGTACATGGATACAGTATCGGCGCGTTTGACAAAGATAAGATAGTTGGCGAGGAACTGATTCTTGGAATCGGAAAAGAGAACGAACCATACGAAGGTATCGGTCGAGGTCGTGTAAACATCGAAGGATTGCCGGTTTACAGGGACTGTATCGGAGGAATAGGAACGCCTACGACCGACAATGAGCGGACGAAGATAGATATGGCTACCAAGCATTTGCTTGTTATTGTAAATGGTTATGACGGGGATGAACATCATATAAAAGAAACGGCCGAGTATGTCGTCAGACTGCTAAAGGACTATGCTTCAGCAAGTAATGCTGGATTTTTATTATTTAGATAAGAGGCTCAACATTCCGAAACTATTAAAAGATATATGAAAATCGTAATTGGTATTGATGTAGGAATTAGTACGACGAAGATAGTCGGTATAAATCAAGATGGAACAGTGTTGTCACCCATACGGATAAGGGCTACTGACCCTGTAACTTCACTTTATGGAGCATTCGGTAAATATCTGTATGACAATAAAATAAAGCTAAATGACGTCGAAAAGGTCATGCTCACTGGTGTCGGAAGCGCGTACATCAATGAGCCGGTCTATGGACTGCCTACTGGGAAAGCTGAGGAATTTATCGCGGATGGACTCGGAGCGCGGTATGAGATAGATATCGAACGCATGATTGTGGTAAGTCTCGGAACTGGTACGTCAATTGTGAAATGTGATGGAGACGAAATTGACCATATCGGAGGTATTGGAATAGGCGGCGGCACTCTACAGGGGCTTTCCAGACTGCTTTTGAAAACCGATGATATCCGTCAGGTGGCAGAATTAGCCAAAGGAGGTGACACAACAAGAATCAATGTACTTATTAAAGACATAAGTGCTTCGCCTCTCCCAGGATTGCCAATGGATGCCATTGCCTCATTATTTGGCAACGCTCAAAGCAATGCTTCGCGCGAAGATATCGCTCTTGGGCTTATATGGATGGTGTTGCAATCGATATGCAGTGCGTCAATACTTTCTTCGCTCGGTAGTGGAATAAAAGATTTTGTTATGTGACGTTTTTCCTGCGACTGAAGAGCTTTATGGAGTCAGCTTCCGCATTCCCAGATATGCCGAATTCTGTACTGCCATCGGAGCGGCATTGACACACTTCAAAATGAAATAACAATTGTATTAAGCCCTTTAATCAAAATCACTCATCAGGCTTCGAACGATTTAGATTAAAGGGCTTGCCTTTATCGTATTATATTACTTTCATCTCTCCAAGAATGAACAGCATGAGATAGCCAAGTACCATTCCGGTAATACCTATTGCCAAGCCTATCTTCATCATTTCATTCTGTTTTACCAAACCTGTAGAATGAGCAATGGCATTTGGTGGCGTTGATATTGGTAAGCACATGGCACTT
>CALBJK010000163.1 GCA_937892695.1 uncultured Prevotella sp. | reverse complement strand
TCTGATACGTCTTCATCCATTTTTCCTGCGAGATGCGCCATCCGAGTGACAATGAGGGGAAAAATCCCCATCGGTTTTTTGACGCAAATTTTGATGATCCGTCATAACGGAAACTGAACTCGGCATAGTACATTTCGTCATAATTGTAAGACAGACGACCGAGCAAAGATGTGATGCTGGTACGTGTGGTATTTTCAGGAGTTACAGATGAGCCTCCACCCACTACTATCTCAGCATTGTCTCCAGCTTGCGTGCCAAGATCCTCGTTAGGATAAAGTACCTTAATCTGATTGGCCGTAGACGTGAACGACTCATTGGTAGCACCGAGAAGACCGCTCACACTGTGTTTGCCGAACAGCTTGTTGTAGTCGAGAAGCACCTGACTGTTGAGCAGATAAGAATCATAATTCCAGTCTTCAGTGTAATAGTTCTCGTTGGCATAGCGCGAAGGTGTCTCTTGGTCAGCACTGTAGTAATAAGGCACCTTGTGGGTACGGGTGTAACGGTGTTGTCCGGTTATGTCTGCACCGAACACGCCACGAAGCTTCAGACCGTCAAAAAGCTTGATTTCTGCGTTAATGTTCGCCACAAAGTCGTTGTTACGATACTTGTTTGAGCCTCCGGCTTCAAGACTTCCGAGCGGATTGAATTCGGAAAGGACATTGTTGAGAAGATACTTTCCATCCTCCTTCATCTTGTAATAATAATAAGGTGGTATGCGTTCGGCATCAATCTCCAGACTTCCTCCTGTAGTGCTCATACTGTTGTTGCGCGTATACGCCAAAAGCATTTGCAGTTTTACACCACCGAGCTGGGTCGTAACATTAGAACGAAGATTATAACGTTCTATTCCGTAATTCTTATTACCTACATAGTTGCTCTCTTGGTCGTAGTAGCCGGCAGAAAGCATATAAGTAGTCTTATTGCTTCCGCCCGACACGCTCACGTTATGACTCTGCTGGAGAGCAGTACGGAAAATCTGAGGCAGAAACCACGACTCTTCGCTTCGATGGTTGTAAAGGTCACGTATCTGCTCTGGGCTGAACTCCGGATTAAGACCTGAATTCATCAACGCAAGATTCTTCAATGAGGCATTCTGATAGCCCATTACTGGTGAAAACAAAATGTCCGGGTCTTCCCAACCTACCGATGTACTGAGACGTATCTTAGTAGCTTCGTTAAGATTTCCTTTCTTTGTGGTCACAAGTATAACACCGTTTGACGAACGCGAACCATAGATTGCAGCCGCACCGGCATCCTTCAGCACCGAAATATTGTCGATGTCGTTAGGGTTCAGGTCGTTCAGAGCACCGTCGTTGGAAACGAGACCGTCAATGACTATCAGAGGCGAGTTGCTGTTTGTCGTACTTATTCCTCGGATATTGATATTGTTGCTCTCTCCATTAGGATTATAATTCTTGCGCTGAATGATAAGATTAGGCGACGCTCCTTGCAGAGCTTGTGTGACATTGGCGACAGGCTTGTTCTCTATCATGTTTGCGCGTACCTGGTCAACAGCTCCCGTAATACTGCGACGCGTGGCTGTACCATAACCTATTACGACGACTTCGTCGAGCAATTGCTTGTCTTCTTCAAGGGCGATATTTAAAGACGAACGACCTGCAACATTCACGTCTTTATCGCTATGACCGAGATAAGAAACGCGAAGTGTTGCATCAGAAGGAACCGACATGGCGAACATTCCGTCAGCATCTGTCACTGCAGCATCTTCGGAGTGGAGAGACTTGACCGTCGCACCGATCACCGGTTCACCCATTGCATCGACCACACGTCCGCTCACTTTCTTTTTCAGCGTCTGCCGATTCTGACGCATTTTACCGTTCTGACCACTTTCACGCGAACGACGTATGGTTACAATTCCGTTACGTATGTCATATTCCACTTCTGGACCAAGCACCGTATCGAGCACATTACGCAAAGGCGTAGACTTGAACTTAGCCGTCACCTTGCGGCCAGAATTGATGTCAGAATTACGATAGACAAACGACATCTGGGTCTGGCGTTCCACTTCTTTCAACACATTCCCTAACGGTTCGTTCTTGAATTGTCGCGTGACGGTCTGAGCCTGAACCCATTGACCGCACACAAACAAAGGAACGAGCAAACATAGGCGTAGCATACGTTGTTTTTTTCTCATTGCGATTGTTGGTTTTTAGTTGATTTTATTTACTTTAGTTTTACTGTATCGTAAGAGTTTCAACTGAATATGGAGATGGTATACGATTCTTTATTTATATTCATCGACACATCCTATATCATTCAGCAATTACTATTTCGTTACCGCGACGGACTGTTTTTACAGGTAACACTGCCGTAACAGCATTCATAATATCGTCAATGTCCGATACTTTATTCAGCCTGACTGTTAGCTTCATATCTGACACCGACTTATCTTTTACCAGAACCTTAACACCATATTGGCGCGAAAGAATTCGGGCTAACCTACCTAAACTGACATCATCAAAATCGATATTTCCTTTCGTCCAACCTGATTCTGTATTTCCGGACATTGTCTTTTTGGTGACACGCGACAGCTTGTTATATGATACGGTCTGACCCGGAAACATTTCTATTGTACGTCCGTTGGCGACGACATTCACTTTTCCACGAAACAACCGTGTCATCACACATCCGTCATCGGCGTATGCAGAGACATCAAAACGAGTACCCAACACTTGAATTCTACATTCTCCCGCTTCTACTACAAACGGACGGTCCTCGTTTTTGGTTACATCAAACAAAGCCTGTCCGTCAAGGAAAACATTTCTATATTGTCCACGATTAAAATTACTGACAAACTTAATTGTCGATCCGGCATTAAGTTTGACGGTAGATCCGTCGGGCAAAACCACATCTGCCATGCTTCCCTCGGGAGCATGAAAAACGACATACTCAGCATCACGTTCCCAAAACACATTATAAGCAATAGCAAACAATGCCAGTACCGAAGCGACCAAAGCCAGAATAGGCCAGAAGCTAACCGCTGACCTGCCCGACTCAGCATATTTACTGTCTTCAGGTTCTTTGTTCCCGAATTGACAGAAGAGCCGTTTTGACAGTTTTGTCCATCCGTAATCCGTATTTTTATCTGCCTGCTCCGACTGTTTCCACTCTTCCTTCCAGCATGAAAATAGCCTTCTGTTCTCATCACTGGAATTGACAAAGAGAAACAGGTCGTGCCCTTCCGCATAGGTGGTCTTCCCGCCGAAATAACGAAAAGCCAACGATTTATAATATGTGACTGATTCTTTCATTTACGATTGTTTACACACCGCCGGTTTTCTATTTATTTCCGGCTCTAATAATAAAACAATCGTAAAAGCAAAAATCCAACCCTAAGTAAGTAATCTAAAATATTTTTATATATCAGTACTAATTTGGCTAATTTCTC
>CALBJK010000162.1 GCA_937892695.1 uncultured Prevotella sp. | reverse complement strand
TGACTCCTCCGGTAGTGCGCCTCTGCTTCCGCGGCCAGCCCCGCTATCGTGCGGTTGGTCTGCGTCTTGCTCTTCATGCCGTATTCGTCGGTCGATTCCTTGCCGTAGGTCAGCGGTATGCCGTTGCTTCTGGCGTAGGCCACGACCGCCCTGTCATAGTCGGCCTTGGTCTTGTAGGTCTTGCCCAGGAACGTGCCGTAAGGCTTGCCGCCCTTTGACGAACCTCCGCCCGAACCCGTGCGCGAGGCACGCACCGAAGCTATGCCTTCCATCTTTCGGTTGTGGCGGCGGTCTTCTTCCGCCTTGGCCTTTTTCAGCTCATATTCGCGGTCGTCAGCCGCTTTCTTGTCGTCAGCCGCCTTTGTCTTGAATTTCCGTTCCCAGTCGTCGCGTTCCTTCTCGCGCTGCACGGCATCAGCAGCGGCCTTGTCTGCCGCCGCCTCGCGTTCTGCGCGGTGCTTCAGCTCGCCTTGCCTGTATTCGTCCTCGGCTTCCGTCTGGGCGGCCCGCATGTAGTCGTTCACGTAGGCGCGGCGGTTGGCCTCGCGCTCTGCCTTTATCCTGTCCCACCGAGCCTTCGCCCGTGCCGACATGCTTGTCGACGGGTCGAAGGCGTTGGGCGCGTACCGGCTCGTGAAGTAAAGGTTGGACAGGGCCGATATGCCGTCGCCGATGGCGGCCAGCATCTTGTCGCGCTTCTGTCTCTTGCGCTCCCGTTCCTGCTCCTCCTTGGTCTGGAGCGTTCCGGCGTTCATTATCTGTACTATCTGGGTGGGTCTCAGCTTCGGGCTTTCCCCTCTGGCCAGCATGTCTCCAAGCTCTTCCGCTGTCGCAGGAGCTTTTGGCGCCGACGGCTTTTCAGCCAAGGGCTTCTGCGACGGTTCCTGCACGGCGGTCGGTACGCCGCCTGTCTGCGGCTGTGCCGCCTCGGGAGCTTTCTGCGCCTCCACAGCCGTTTTCTGCGCCGCAGCGTCTGTGCCGTCCTCCTCGACTGTATTCGTGTTTTGAGCTGTCGGCTGTACTTTGGTCTCGCCGCCCTGAGCAGCACGACTTCCGCCTTCCCTGCCGACAGGAGCGGCTATCCCCTCGTCCTGCGTGTCGATTCCGAGTATCCTGTTGTATGTCTCGTCCATAAATCGGTATTGTTACAAGTCAATGCTCTTGCCGCCTATCTTCGCCGTGCCGAAGTCCATCTGTCCTGCCGCACCGCTCAAGCCCTGTATCGCCTGTGCCACGGCCTGTGCCTTGCCTTTCTCGATCTGGTTGAGCTGGTTCACAAGATTGCGGTCGTTCTCCTGATACTGCTGCTCTATAGCGTCCTTGCGTGCGTCGGCGTTGGCGGCTATACTGGCCGTAGCGTCGGCCAGAGCCTTGTTGTTGGCCTCCTTGGCCGCTGCCACGCTCTCCTCAGTGCCGCCCATGACGGCCTGTGCCCCCGCAGCCTGACGGTTGCGGTTGCGTATAGAGTCTTCGGTGCGCGTAAGCACGGCCTGAGCGTCGGCCCGCTGCGTAGCGTCCTCGTTATAGCGTCTGTCGTACCAGTCCTGGTTCTGACGACGCTGCTGCTCCACGTTCTTCTTCATGCGCTTCATCGCCTTGCTCGCGCTGATGCCGCCGAAAATGCTTCCTGCCGCACCTAAGGCCGTTCCTATTAGTCCCATATCTTATATGCCGTTAAAGTTATAATTGCCGGACAAAGCTAACACCTTAATTTTGTATGTCGGTTATAACTTTAACCGCTCGTGCGGTTTTCACATCAATTGGCGTATGGCTGTAGGGAAGAAGACAGGTGGAAGACAGAAGGGCGTGCCCAACAAGGCCACAGTGCTGGGCAAGGATGCCATCGTAGGGCTGCTGGCCGATTACAGCAACTCCGGACTCATGTCGTCCGACTTCGCCGGGCTCGACCCCAAGGACCGTCTCGCGATAGCCGAACGCCTCATGCAGTACGTCATGCCGAAGATGCAGGCCACAGCCCCCGACATATCCGACACCGGGCACAAGAAGACCATCGAGGACACCCTCGCCGAACTCACCGGTGACGACGGCCCTCCCGTCTGAATACCGCCTGCTGCGGACAGCAAACCGCCGTCTGCGTGAGAAAGCAGAAAAACCTCTCCGTCGCAAACATATCGTTTGCGGTCGGTAAACGGCATGTTTACGTATCGCAAACGGTATGTTTACGACCCGCAAACGGCATGTTTCCGGAATGCCACCGTTCCGTCCCCCGTCGTGTCTGCTTCAGAACGTGTCTACTTTAGACCGCAATCCGCTGACAGCGAGCAAAAATGTATAATGAAGTCCGCTTTATGTCAATGTCAAATAGGAATTCCACCCAGCGTGTAGAGACGACACTCCGGTGCGTCTCACAAACAGCCGTGCCATCCGCGCAGTAGAGACGACACTCCGGTGCGTCTCCCAAGCAGCCGTGCCACCGTTCCGTCCCGTCGTGTCTACTTTAGACCGCAATCCGCTGAGAGCGAGAGAAAAATGTATCTCTGAATTTGGAAGTTGTTTGTTTAATGCTTAACTTTGCCGAATGGTAAAGTCAAGCGACGTACAACAAAAGGCGCAAGAGACAAAAGAGAAAGACAAGGTCAGACGTGAAAAGCTGGCTGGATATTTTTTTAATTTGTCACAATTGACTT
>CALBJK010000161.1 GCA_937892695.1 uncultured Prevotella sp. | reverse complement strand
CCGCCGCTTCCTCGCCACACAGGTGATAGAAGCCTACGTCGGAGCCAACGCCTCGCTCGACCTCTACTGCATGGAGGAGACACACGAGAAGAACAACCGAGTGAGCAATGTCTACATCGACCAGCAGGCCGACAGCCGCGTCAATCACAATGTCATAACCCTGCACAACGGACTTACCCGCAACCGACTCGACCTGACTTTCAGCGGGGAAGGTGCAGAGTGCAACGCCAACGGCTTCGTAATAGCCGACAAGGAACAGCACGTCGACAACAACACCCTCATCGACCACAAGGTGCCACACTGCACCAGCCACGAGCTATACAAATATGTTCTCGACGGCCATGCCGTAGGAGCTTTTGCCGGACGTGTGCTCGTGCGCCACGGAGCACAGAAGACCAATTCGAACGAGGTGAACCAGAACATCTGTGCATCTAAGACAGCAAGGATGTACACACAGCCGATGCTCGAAATCTACGCCGACGACGTGAAATGCTCGCACGGCTCTACAGTCGGCCAGCTCAACGACACGGCACTCTTTTACATGGAGCAGCGCGGCATATCACGCAAGGAAGCCAAGCTACTGTTAGAATTCGCCTTCATCAACGAAGTGGTAGACCACATCAAACTCGAACCTCTCCGCGACCGTCTCCACATTCTGGTAGAGAAACGTTTCCGTGGCGAACTGTTCAAATGTGAAGGCTGCCGCCTCCGCAAATAAAGCGCACCGAAACACTGGAGAAACATCATTATCAAGACTAAAACCCGTACCATCAACCGCGATGGTACGGGTTTTCTATTATCCAAAAACATTGTTCTATTTCGGAACAAGTCTGTTTTCTGAGAACATCACTGGCATACCTTCTGAGCACATTGATTGACAACGACTTATAGAGCAGGTCAATTATGTTCTGAAATGCGGCATATCAGCACATGACCACTATGACCGTATGCAACAACAACGGCAGCCCGACAGGTGTGGAACCTGCAAACAACACCGAGACCGCCTGAGCGGCCATCCACTACCCTGCCTCAACGATGCGGACTTTCAATAGAAACAAGATAACCCAAATGGAGATGGTTTCATCCTTGTTTCCTGCCTTCCGGCGGTGTGTACATCGTTAGGAAGACGGCCGACAACAAGGTCTCTGTAAGAAAGATTACGGTGAAATAATGTTTAGGAAAGATAATGCAAAAATAAAAAGAAGCCGTATGTCAAGCCAACATGAGATTATCTCAGATTTTTGCATTATCTTTGCAAATAAACGATTACCGCTATGACATACGACATAAATAAGATTAGAAAAGATTTCCCGATACTGTCCCGGACGGTCTACGACAAACCTTTGGTCTATCTGGACAATGCCGCGACAACACAGAAGCCGTTGTGCGTGCTCGATGCCATGCGCAACGAGTATCTTAACGTCAACGCCAACGTACATCGCGGTGTGCACTATCTGTCACAACAGGCCACCGACCTGCACGAAGCTGCCCGTGAGACTGTGCGCAAATTCATCAACGCCGGTTCGACCGATGAAATCGTATTCACGCGCGGCACGACGGAAAGCATCAACCTGATAGCCTCATCATTCTGCGACGCTTTTATGAAAGAAGGCGACGAAGTGATTGTTTCGGTAATGGAACACCATTCCAACATCGTCCCCTGGCAGCTGCAGGCTGCAAAGCGCGGCATAGCTCTGAAGGTGATACCCATGAATGATAAGGGCGAACTTATGATTGACGAATACGTCAGACTGTTCAGCGACAAGACGCGATTCGTCAGCATTGCCCACGTGAGCAACGTTCTCGGTACGGTAAATCCAGTGAAGGAAATAGTGAGGATAGCCCACGAACATGGTGTTCCTGTTCTGGTAGACGGTGCGCAGAGTACACCGCATTTCAAAGTCGATGTGCAAGACATAGACTGCGACTTCTTTGCTTTCAGCGGTCATAAGCTTTACGGTCCTACCGGCATAGGCGTGCTATACGGCAAGCGCGAGTGGCTCGACAGGCTTCCGCCTTATCAGGGAGGAGGCGAGATGATAGAGAGCGTGAGTTTCGAGAAGACGGTGTTCGAGAAGCTGCCTTTCAAGTTCGAGGCCGGAACTCCCGACTACATAGCCTCTCACGGGCTGGCCGTAGCGATAAGATACATGGAAAAAATAGGAATGGAGAACATCGAAGCATACGAGCAAGAACTTACAAAATACTGTATGCAACAGATGCAGACTATCGATGGAATCGACATTTTCGGAACGTCGGAACATAAGGATGCCGTCGTCTCGTTCCTTGTAGGCAACATCCACAACCTCGACATGGGCACACTGCTCGACCGTCTCGGCATAGCTGTAAGGACAGGCCATCACTGCGCCCAGCCGCTGATGATACGTCTGGGCATACAGGGAGCCGTCCGCGCTTCGTTCGCGCTGTACAATAAAAAGGAGGAAATCGACGCTCTGATGGAAGGCGTGAAAAGGGTGAAAAAGATGTTCTGACTATTTGCGTAGCATCCGGCGGCATTTCAGTACTGCCATCCCGAACCACGCACACAAGGCTACATGAAGCAGGAAATGGCAGCCACAGGCGAATACTGAAAGTACGAAAGCCACTTGAGCTTGTAGCAACTGCCTCGTCAAAGCCATGCTTACCTCACGCTCCAGTATGGCCGAATAATAGTTTCTGAACCATTCCATCGGCACATTGATGATGTTACGGACTACTTTAACGACAGTTGAAAAACTCGTCGGACAAGTGCAGCGCGACTGTTTTAAAGTGATGTTCTTTTCCATGACTGTATGGTTTTGATTGTTTCTTTTACGATGCAAACTTACTCGAAGACAGAGAAACAACATTTCCATAAATAAGTTATTTGGTTAATAAAGCCTATAAATTAACGTTGATTTACAAAAACCACATTATTAATGCTTTTTCCTCATTACTATAAAGACTTTATTGAAGCCGGATGCGACGAGGCTGGACGTGGCTGCCTCGCAGGCAGCGTTTATGCCGCAGCGGTCATTCTGCCCCCCGACTATGACAATCCGCTGCTGAACGACTCAAAAAAACTCAGCAAGAAACTACGCTATCGGCTGCGCGAAGAGATTGAACGCTATGCCGTTGCATGGGCTATAGGAGTGGTCACTCCCGATGAAATCGACAAAATCAACATTCTCCGCGCCAGTTTTCTGGCCATGCACCGGGCTTTGGACAAGCTGACGACACGCCCTGAAGCCATAATTGTCGACGGCAACAAGTTCGTGCCATACCGCGACATTCCCTACACTACAATCGTAAAGGGCGACGGCAAGTATCAGCCAATAGCGGCTGCAAGCATCCTTGCAAAGACGTTCCGAGACGACTATATGGATGCTCTTGCCGAAAAATATCCTTTCTACGACTGGGAAAACAACAAGGGATATCCCACAAAGAAGCATCGCGACGGCATTCAGAGACACGGAATAAGCCCATTCCATCGGCGCAGCTACAATCTTCTCGGCGAAGGAAAACTTCCTCTGGACTTCAGTAATAGCGTAACCGAGACAGCCATACCACACGATCCGGGCAAAGACAATATACACGAAATACAGTCCGGAGAAGTTCCGGATGCTAAAGAAACCGAGAATCATGCGATTTGACAAGTACGGACGCGAGTTAGACCTGATACTCCTGCTTACCGACAACAACCGTTATACAGCACAGCAGATAGCCGATAAGTTCGGCATAACACGCCGCAACCTCTACTATTATTTCGAATATCTGCGCAGCAGCGGATTCAAACTGATAAAGAGCGGTGCAACCTATCGGCTGGACCGCACTACGGCCTTCTTCCGACGGCTGCACGAAAATATATCACTCAGCGAGAACGAAGCAGCACTGATTATCCGGCTTCTCGAACGCGAAAACAAAAACGACTACACTGTAGCATCGGCAAGGACAAAACTCTCAAGGGCGTTCAACATGGAAGAAGTGACCGACCCTGCCATCAAGAAACGTGCGGCCAAGAACCTCGAAACTCTAAAAGAAGCCATGTCGGTGAAAAAGATGGTGACGATACACGACTATTCTTCACCCCACAGC
>CALBJK010000160.1 GCA_937892695.1 uncultured Prevotella sp. | reverse complement strand
ACAAAAGCATAGACGAACGTGATGGCTGCCCCCAGTTTGTGTTTTTTGAAGGCCCCCCATCAGCCAATGGACACCCAGGCATTCATCATGTTCTTGCCAGAAGTATTAAAGATACATTCAATCGTTATAAGACAATGAAAGGTTTTCAAGTTCACCGAAAAGCCGGATGGGACACGCACGGACTTCCAGTAGAACTCGGCGTAGAGAAAGAACTTGGAATCACAAAGGCTGATATCGACAACAAGAAATCACCGAAATACATATCAGTAAAAGACTATAACAGCAAGTGCCGCGAAAATGTAATGAAATTTACGGCAGAGTGGAGATCACTTACTGAAAAGATGGGATATTTCGTCGATTTGGATCATCCTTATATCACATACGACAACAAATACATTGAAACATTATGGTGGTTGCTTAAGCAACTTTACAAAAAAGGCTTACTTTATAAGGGATATACGATTCAGCCTTACAGCCCGGCTGCTGGAACAGGCTTGAGTTCTCACGAGCTGAACCAGCCTGGATGTTACCGTGATGTAAAAGATACTACCGTAACGGCACTGTTTCTTGCTACCGAACCTAAAAAAGAATGGACCAAATGGGGTAAGCCTTATTTTGTAGCATGGACGACAACTCCTTGGACATTGCCATCAAACACCGCCCTGTGTGTAGGCCCGACATTCAAGTATCTGGCCGTCGAGACTTATAATCCATACAACGACGAAAAAGTTACAATCATAATTGCAGAGTCACGTCTTGCGGCTTATTTTAACCCAAAAGGTGCTGACATACCGATGGAGGCTTATAAACACGGAGAAAAAATCATACCTTATCGCATTGTCGGTTCTTATACAGGTAAAGAGCTGGAAGGTCTTCATTACTCTCAGCTGATGCCTTGGGTGAAGCCGACAGCAAAACTTGATGACAACGCTCCTGCATTTGTAAAAGACTATGTTTCAGCACATCCTGAAAAGGTTTTTGACGGAGAAAATGGCAAAGACCGTTTTGTAGAAATGGAAGATAACGCCTTCCGCGTGATTCTGGGCGACTATGTTACCACAGAGGATGGTACAGGTATCGTACACATAGCTCCTACTTTTGGTGCAGACGATGCCAAAGTGGCTCACGACGCTCATATTCCATCACTTTTCCTTATTAATAAAAAAGGAGAGACCCGCCCGATGGTGGACCTCGAAGGCAAGTATTACAAACTCGACGAGCTTGATTCAAACTTCATTAAAAACTGCGTTGACGAAAATGCATACTCCCACCATGCAGGTGACTATGTGAAGAACGCCTACGACCCTAAGTTCAACGTAGACGGCAAGTACGACGAAAAAGCAGCCACAAAGGCTGAAGACCTGAACATCATTATTTGCATGGAGATGAAGCAGGAGGGTTCTGCTTACAAAATAGAAAAGCAGGTACATAACTATCCACACTGTTGGCGCACAGACAAGCCAATACTCTACTACCCACTCGACAGCTGGTTCATACGTTCGACGGCAAAGAAAGACCGTATGGTTGAACTGAACAAGACCATCAACTGGCAACCTGAATCAACAGGAACGGGACGTTTTGGAAATTGGCTGGAAAATCTGAACGACTGGAACCTGTCGCGTAGCCGGTTCTGGGGAACTCCTCTTCCTATATGGCGTGACGAGGATGGCGAAGAAATCTGTGTCGGTTCACTTGAAGAGCTTTATTCCGAAATAGAAAAGAGTGTCAAGGTCGGATTCATGAAGACAAATCCCCTGAAGAACAAAGGGTTCGTACCGTGCGACTATAGTCAAGCAAATTATGATAAGATTGACATGCACCGTCCGTATGTTGACGACATTATCCTTGTCAGCAAAACCGGAAAGGCTATGAAACGGGAGTCAGACCTTATTGATGTATGGTTTGACAGTGGGTCGATGCCATACGCACAGATTCATTATCCATTTGAGAATAAAGAGAAAATTGACAATAGAGAAGCTTTCCCAGCCGACTTCATTAATGAAGGTGTTGACCAGACACGCGGATGGTTCTTTACTTTGCACGCAATAGCCACAATGCTGTTCGATTCGGTTGCTTTCAAAAATGTAATATCTAGCGGACTGGTTCTTGATGCCAAAGGCAACAAAATGAGCAAACATGTAGGAAATGTTGTCAACCCATTTGACATGATAGACAAGTACGGAGCCGATGCTGTACGTTTCTATATGATGACAAACTCAGAACCTTGGGATAATCTGAAGTTCAATCCTGCAGGAGTCGAGGAAGTGCGTCGCAAATTCTTTGGAACTTTATACAACACGTATTCGTTCTTCGCCCTCTACGCTAATGTCGATGGTTTCGATTACCATGAACCCGATGTTAAATTTGAAGAACGTCCGGAAATTGACAGATGGATTCTATCCGAATTGCACACACTGATAAAGAAAGTGGATCACGAGCTACAGAGCTATGATCCTACTCGTGCTGGCCGTTTGATTGATGCTTTTGTAAACAATGATTTGAGCAACTGGTATGTAAGGCTGAACCGTAAACGCTTCTGGGGCAAGGAGATGAGCAAGGACAAACTCAGTGCCTATCAGACGCTTTACAAGTGTTTAGAGGTTGTATCAAAATTACTGGCTCCTTTCGCTCCATTCTACGCCGACCGACTCTACATGGATTTGGTAAAAGCTACAGACAGAGCTGATACATGCTCCGTACATCTGACACGTTTTCCTGTGGCAAATGAAGCTTTTATTGATACTGATTTGGAAGAACGTATGAGCATGGCACAGAAGATAACATCTATGGTTCTTGCTTTGCGCCGTAAAGTGAACATAAAGGTACGCCAACCATTGCAAGAAATAATGATACCGGCTGTAGATGATGAACAAAAACATCATATTGAAGCTGTTAAAGATCTGATAATAAGCGAGGTAAACGTAAAGGAACTAAAGTTTGTAGAAGGCTCTGGTGTTCTCGTAAAGAAGGTACGTTGCAACTTCCGTACCTTAGGAAAGAAGTTCGGTAAACTGATGAAAGCAATATCTGCAAAAGTGTCATCCTTGTCACAGGAACAGATTGCTGATTTCGAAAAGTCTGGGGCTATTTCTTTTGATATTGACGGACAGAATGTTACAATAGATGCAGCTGACGTTGAAATAGTAAGTGAAGATATGCCGGGGTGGCTTGTCGCAAATGATGGAAATCTGACAGTTGCATTGGAAATAAAACTCACGGATGAGCTTCGGAATGAAGGTATGGCACGCGAACTGATAAACAGAATACAAAATATGCGTAAGGATAATGATTTCGAAATAACCGATCGCATAAACGTGACAATATCTCCAAGCGATGCAGTGGCGAGTGCAATAAATTCTTATTCGGATTATATCAAAGGTCAAGTTCTTGCTGACACCATCGCTGTGGAAGACAATAACGGACCAGAGATTGATTTCGATGACTTCAAATTGAAAATCAAAATAGAGAAAGTGGATAAATAAAATTCATCTTTCTCTAACATAAAAACATTTTAATGTCATGGCAATAAAAATCCGTTATTCAGACAGTGAATTAGAGGAATTTAGAGGCATCATTAATGAAAAACTAAGTTTGGCAAGACGGGATTTCAATATAATGATGAAACAGGTGATGAACGCTGACGGAAACGGTATCGACGATACATCACCGACTTATAAGACACTGGAAGAAGGTAGTGCTTCACAGACAAAAGAAGATTTGGTGCAGATGGCTAACCGTCAGCAAAAATTCATACAAGGTCTTGAAGCTGCTCTCGTCAGAATAGAAAACAAGACATACGGTACAGACAGGGTGACAGGAGAGCTAATACCGAAAGAGCGTCTTAGAGCTGTACCCCATGCCACACTCAGTGTGGCATCGAAGAATGCAATGAAGAAATGAGACAAATAAGAAGCTTCCTGACAGATGGGAGACTTTCAGTTGTTGTTATAGCCGCAATCCTTATTATTGACCAGATAATAAAGATTGCGGTGAAGACAAATATGACATTGGGTGAGTCAATACATATCACTGACTGGTTTTTCATCAATTTCATTGAAAACAATGGTATGGCTTATGGAATTACCTTTATCAATAAGTTGGTGCTGAGCCTGTTCCGTATTGTACTGATATGTTTTATAGGTCGTTACATTTTTCTGACCGTAAAGTCAAATCACCGCATTGGGTACGTATTGTGTCTGTCAATGGTGCTTGCAGGTGCTGCAGGTAACATAATAGACTCTATGTTCTATGGACTAGTTTTTGACGCATCAACTCCATTCTCCGTTGCCGATTTCGTTCCTTTCGGATGTGGATACTCTTCGTTCCTTCACGGTAAGGTCGTCGATATGTTTTACTTCCCACTTATTGTGACGGCATGGCCTGATTGGATGCCGATATGGGGTGGAGACAGATTCGTCTTTTTTTCGCCCGTCTTTAACTTTGCCGATGCATGCATCAGCGTAGGAGTAGTATTGCTTCTTATCTTTTATCGTAAAGAGTTGGAGACAATAGGTGAAACTTTATTTCCAAAGAAAAAAGCTGAGAAGAATGGACAGAAAACAAATCATTATGATTAGTGTTTCAAACCATAAATTGGTATATGGAATATTGTCCGGTTTAGTGGTATTGATTTTCTTTTCTTGTAAACCATCAGTACCAGACAGGCTCATTCAGCCAGATGACATGCGCGACATCCTTTACGATTACTATATAGCACAAAGTATTGCAAATCAAAGCGCAGACGATTCTCTCGCAATGATTTCGTTTAAGGCAAATATATTGAAGAAACATGGTGTGACTGATGCATTGTTCGATTCTTCTATGGTCTATTACACTCGCCATACTAAAGAACTTCATGATATATATCAGTCACTTTCAGACCGTTTGGGAAATGAGGCTTTAAGTCAGGGCGCTTCAGCCAATGAAATGGCAAAATATGGAAATATCGGCTCAAGTGCAGACACAACGAATATATGGAAATGGGAAAGAACTGTCGTTTTGGCTCCCTATGAAGCATGTAATGATTATTCTTTCTTGATAGAGGCTGATACTGCTTACCACAAAGGAGACCGCGTTATGCTTGACTTTGACAGCCAATTCATATATCAAGACGGAATGCGTGATGCCGTGGCTGTATTGGCTGTCAAATTTGGCAACGACAGTGTTATGTCTCAGGTTGTACGAATATCTTCTACATCCCATTATCATGTTCAAGTGGACGATGGGGCGCGTTTAGGGATAAAAGAAATTAAAGGCTATTTTCTAGTTAACAACCCGACAGACGCATCCACAACAACGACATTGCGTATGTTCGTGGTTTCCGGTATACGTTTGATAAAAATGCACATGAAGGAAGCTGCAGTCCCTTCTTCTAATGAGACAGAAAAGACAGACAGTGACTCCATTAAATCCAATTCCGGAAATATACAAAGCTTATCACTTCCGTCCGAAAATAGAAATGTTCAAAAACGTAGGTTAAGGACGACTGGACGCATTTTAGAACCTTCACTCTCGCGTTAATATGAGAAAAATTGCCGTTAATCACGCATTTGTACAAGGCAAATATTTATGTCCTGCAGTGATTATATTGTCAGATAATTCTGTTATAGGATTTCATAAACTCGTTGGAGAAGAGGCTGACACAGAATGGGTTGGAGGAAGTATAGTTATTGAAAACGTAGAAGAAAAGTGCATCATTGATAGATGCCATATTTTATAAGTAAATAAAAGAATTATATGTTAAGTGTAAACGAACTTGAAGACAAACTTATCGATCTTGCTTTTGCCGAGGATATAGGCGACGGTGACCATACTACCTTATGTTGTATTCCTGAGACTGCAATGGGAAAGTCGCATCTGCTAATCAAAGATACCGGAATTCTGGCTGGTGTAGAAGTGGCAAAAGAAGTTTTTAAGCGTTTTGATCCGACAATGGTTGTCGAGGTCCTTATCAAGGACGGAAGTCCTGTCAAACTCGGCGATATTGCAATGGTTGTTAGTGGAAAAGTACGTTCTCTCCTTCAGACTGAGCGGCTTATGCTCAATATCATGCAACGTATGAGTGGTATCGCCACAATGACCCATCGTTATGTTGATCGCCTGAAGGGAACACACACACATGTCCTCGATACCCGAAAAACAACTCCTGGTATGCGTGTGCTTGAGAAACAGGCTGTTGCAATCGGTGGAGGAGAAAACCACCGCATCGGATTATTCGATATGATTCTTTTGAAGGACAACCACGTCGATTTTGCCGGAGGAATCAGTAATGCCATAAACAGATGCCACGAATATCTCAAAGAAAAAGGGCTGAATCTTAAAATTGAAATAGAAGTCCGAAATTTTGACGAACTGAATCAAGTTCTTTCTTGTGGAGGTGTAAACCGCATCATGCTCGACAACTTCTCTGTTGCAGACACAAAAAAGGCGGTCGAGATGATCGGAGGAAAGTACGAAACCGAATCGAGCGGAGGTATAACTTACGACACTTTACGCGATTATGCAGAATGCGGAGTAGATTATATTTCCGTCGGAGCATTGACCCATTCTGTAAAATGTCTTGACATGAGCTTTAAAGCTTGTTGACAATGCTACTAAACTTATTATTTGCGTCTGCTATAAGTTTCACATCTCCCGTCAACTATGAAATATCTTTAGCTGGCAATTTCGGAGAACCGCGTCCGAATCACTTTCATGGTGGAATAGACATCAAGACCGGTGGCGTGGAAGGTAAACCCATCATGTCTGTCGGAGATGGGTATGTAGCTCGCGTCACAGTAGGTTTGTACGGATATGGAAATGCTTTGTTCATCCGCCATCCTGAGGGATATACCAGTGTTTATTGCCACTTGAAAAAGTTCACACCGCAAATCGCTGCAGTCGTAAGGCGTTACCAGTATCGTAACAAATCGGCTAAAATAGACATAAAATTGAAGCCGACAGACTGTCCGGTTGCCAAAGGTCAACTTATAGCAATAAGCGGAAATACTGGTGCGAGTCAAGCTCCACATCTTCATCTCGAAATCCATGATACGCAGACTGGCAACATGATGGATCCTTTAGACTTCCTGTCTGCTTATGTCCACGACGACATGAAGCCTATAGCCCACGGTTTCATGGCATATCCTCAAGAAGGTGAAGGCGTGTTTTGCGGAGGAACTAACAAGCAGACATACGGATTCCTGTCTTTAAATCTGACCCGCAAGTTCACGGCATGGGGTAAGGTCGGATTCGGTATCTGGGCCAACGATTATATGGAAATAACATATAACCGTTATGGAATAAGAGATACAAAATTGACCGTTGACGGACATGTCGTATTCCACAGCAATGTGAACAACATACCTGTGAAATGTAACCGGATGGTAAACTCGTGGGGTGACTACGAACATTTCCGACGCTATAACGTATGGTACATGAAGTCGTTTGTCGAGCCGGGCAACACATTGCCTGTGCTACAGACGGATAAAAACAAGGGAATAGTAGACTTCAATCAAGAACGAGATTATCATTTGGTTTATACGGTAACAGACTTTGCTGGGAACTCTCGCGACTATTCGTTTACTGTTACCGGTAAGAAATACGATTTGCCTCACAAGAAGACCATTGACATGATGACATTTATTCCATGGAACAGGACAACTTCTTTCTCTAGACCTGGAGTACAACTGATGTTTTCACCGAAACTTCTTGCCAACAATGTGTCGTTGCAGCCAACTATACGTCGTCATCCCAATGCCCTTTCCGATTCTTATTCGTTCTACTCTACATCATGTCCACTATTCAGCTGGGCAACTTTGGCAATACGTTGCAACAAGAAAGTAGCTGAGCCAAGCAAACTTTATATTGCAGGCTATAGTGGGATTGAACGCTTTTACGGAGGTTCTTATAAAAACGGATGGGTCTACGGCCGAATAAGGGAATTGGGAGCGAAATATCAAATAGCATACGACGACACCCCGCCTGTCATCAATCCCTTAGGACAGGGCGCTTGGAATCAAACACATATCATCAAATTAGGACTTTCAGACACCAAAAGCGGTGTGAAACATTATGAAGGATATGTCGACGGCCATTTTGTCTTGTTCGAAGAAATTCCAAAGAGTCCATGGGTAGCATGTAATCTGAAAGAAACCCCGTTGCATCGAACAGGAAGGATAAGGACGGTGAAGTTCATAGTGACAGACAATAGAAATAACAAACGGGTATTCTCTGCCCAAATAAAATATTAATAGATGAAGAAGACAATTTTAGTGGCATTGGCGTTTTTGCTGTCAGCCCCAAGCGTTTTTGCGTGTACTAATCTTATCATAGGAAAGAAGGCAAGCCAAGACGGTTCAGTCATCTGCACATACAATGCTGATGACTACGGCATGTTTATCGGACTGTGCCACTATCCTGCCGCAAAGCATGCAAAAGGTGAAATGCGAAAAATAATAGATTGGGATACAAAAGAGTATCACGGTGAAATTCCGGAAGCCAGCCAGACTTATAATGTAATAGGTAATATCAACGAGTTTCAAGTTACTATAGCCGAAACCACATACGGCGGGCGAGAAGAAATGATTGACACAACAGGCATTCTAGATTACGGATCGCTCATATATATCGCTTTGCAGCGTAGCCGTACTGCACGTGAAGCAATAAATGTGATGACCTCGCTTGTCGAGAAGTACGGATACTGTTCAGAAGGCGAAACTTTCACTATATGTGATCCGAACGAAGCTTGGATAATGGAAATGATGGGTATGGGACCGGGCTCTCACTGTGCAGTATGGGTTGCAATGCGCATACCAGATAATGCTATCTGCGCCCATGCCAACCAAAGTCGTATCGGCAAGTTCTCTTTAAAAGACAAAAAAAATGTTCTCTACTCTAAGAACGTCATCAAATATGCACGAAAGATGGGATGGTTCTCAGGTCGCGACGAAGATTTTTCTTGGAAGATGGCATACGCAAAACCTGACTTTGAAGGCAGACGTTTTTGTGAGGCTCGTGTTTGGAGCTTTTTCAACCACTTCGATGACAACTTCGACAGGTATCTACCATGGGCATTAGGCAAAGACCCTAACGCTGAAGACATGCCTTTATGGATTGTCCCCAACCGTAAACTTAGTGTCAAAGATGTAGAAAATTGTATGCGCGACCATTATGAAGGCACAGCTCTCGCCATCGATTCTACAGACGTAGGTGGAGGAATATGGCAAATGCCATACCGACCTACTCCCCTGACATTTACCGTTGAAGGCAAGAAATACTTTAATGAGCGACCTATCAGTACCCAGCAGAGCGGTTTCACATTTGTTTCACAGATGCGTTCTTGGATGCCACGTGAGATTGGAGGTGTACTCTGGTTCGGAAATGACGATGCAAATATGGTTGCCTACACTCCTATTTATTGCGGAAACAAAACCCAGCCTGAATGTTATAATACGCCTGGTGCTGATGCAGTTACATTCTCTGACAAAAATGCCTATTGGGTATGCAATTGGGTTAGCAATATGGTTTACCCACGCTACAATCAGATGTTCGGTTCTCTGAAAGTTGTTCGCGACAGTCTTGAAAACAGCTATTTTGAAAGTCAGAAAAACATTGAGGCCAAAGCTCTCAGCTTATACAATTCAGACAAAGACGCAGCCCTTAATTATCTCAACAAATACAGCAACGAAAAAGCTCAGCAGATGCTCGACCGTTGGAAACAGCTTGCCGTTTATCTCATTGTCAAATACAATGACATGGCCGTCAAGCCAGAAGAGAACGGACATTTCAAACGTACAAAGACTGGCATTGGAGCACGAGTTTCCCGTCCCGGTTTTCCTCAATCATTTGCAAAGAAGCTTATCAAAATGACGGGAAGCAAATACGCATATCCGAATAAATAAATCTTTTATTAACTGAGGTATATAAATACTCTTTGTCTAAAGGGTTCAATAGAGTAGATGTAGGGGATTACTCCCCTAGCACCTCTCATTGCACCGTACGTA
>CALBJK010000159.1 GCA_937892695.1 uncultured Prevotella sp. | reverse complement strand
CTGTTTCTTGTTTTGTTCAATGGATTCAAGCAGTTCACCGACAGCATTACCGATACAAAGACAGCCATGTGGCTCCTTCTTTGTGGCAATGTACTCAACATTGTCGGCAATTACATCCTTATCTATGGTAAATTGGGAATGCCTGAACTGGGCCTTTTCGGTGCCGGTGTCAGCACACTCGTTTCGCGAGTGCTTATGGTAGCGGTGTTCGCCTTGCTTTTTGTCAAAAGCCGTCGCTACAGACGTTATCTTGTCGGGTTTGTCCGTTTAGGATGGTCACGCCCGATGGTCAAACGGCTTAACAAGCTGGGTTGGCCCGTAGCCTTACAGATGGGTATGGAGACGGCATCGTTCTCGTTGATGACCATAATGGTGGGCTGGCTCGGTACTATCCCCTTGGCTTCCCATCAGGTTATGCTGACGGTCTCCACGTTCACGTTTATGATATATTATGGTATGGGTGCGGCTGTGGCCATACGTGTGAGCAATTTTAATGGCCGGAACGATATAATGAATGTGCGCCACGCCGCAACAGCCTGTTTTGTGCTGATGGTGGTGCTGGAAGTCGTGCTGTCGTCGGCTGTTTTCTTGTGCCGTGAACATATCGGAGGCTGGTTCACCGACAATGCCGAAGTTACATCTACGGTGGTATCGTTGATGTTCCCTTTCCTTATCTATCAGTTTGGCGACGGTTTACAGATAACGTTTGCCAATGCCTTGCGTGGTATTTCTGATGTCAAGACCCTAATGGTTATAGCCTTCGTGGCCTATTTTGTGATAGCTCTTCCCGTGGCCTACGTGTTCGGTTTCACGTTCGGCTGGGGAATTGTAGGCATTTGGCTCTCTTCTCCGTTCGGCCTTACCACGGCTGGAGTATTGATGTGGTTACGATTCAGATGGCTCACAAAGAAAAAATTGGAAGCGTGATTTCATCTTATATGGCTTGGTGTTCGTTGTTGTGAAACGCAACATAGTGACTCTACGTTGGATGTCCGAGGATGCGAACGCGGTAGCGATTATGTTTTAGCGAATTGCCACCCACTTGTAGAGATTACTCCCCTCTGATGCATCTCCGCAGCGATGATACCCCAACGTAAATATGCAGCATATAAGAAATAATCCGACCACAAACTACTGACTACTAAATAAGAACTACATCGGGTCCACGTCATAGTGGACAGTAAGTGTGCTGAACCGTTTGTCTTTCTGCATCTCTTTTTGTGCTGAGCGCATAAGTTGCTTTGCGCGCCGGTAGTCGCAACCCGTCTCCAGTTTTATCACAATCTTACGTATAAATACATTGTTCACACGTGCCACGGACGGTTTATCTGGCCCAAGTACGCGTTCTCCGAAAATACCTCGTAGCCTACCGGCCAATTCCAGAGCCGCGCTGTCGGCTGTGCTCTCGTTGCGGTGGCGCAGGAAAACGTAAACAAGATGATAGAACGGAGGATAATGGAACATACGCCGTTCGTCCATAAGGTCGCGGAAGAATCCTGCGAAGTCGTTATTGACAACCTGTCTTATCACTGGCAGTTTCGGGCTGCGGGTCTGGAGTATTACCAGTCCACGGCTCCCTTTGCGTCCGGCTCTTCCGCTCACTTGGGCTATCATCATGTAGGCATGTTCGTAAGCGCGGAAGTCGGGATAGTTGAGCATACTGTCGGCATCGAGTATGCCGACCACACTCACGTTGTCGAAGTCGAGGCCCTTGCTCACCATCTGTGTGCCGATGAGCACGTTTGTGCGTCCGGCCGAGAAATCTGATATTATGCGGTCGTAGGCGTTGCGTGTGCGTGTGGTGTCGAGGTCCATCCTTGCCACTCTTGCTTCGGGAAAGGTCTGGCGCACGATGTCTTCTATCTTCTCCGTGCCGAAACCGCGCGAACGCAGGTCGGTGTTGCCGCAGTTTGGACAGGCCTTGGGTATAGCATAGGTGTAGCCGCAGTAGTGGCATGTGAGCTGGTTCATGCTTTTGTGAAGCGTCAGCGACACGTCGCAGTTGTCACATTTGGGTACCCATCCGCACACCTTGCATTCAATCATCGGTGCGAAACCGCGCCGGTTCTGGAATAGTATCACCTGACGGCCTCCTTGCAGAGCCGTTCTTATGGCAGTGAACAGCTGGGGAGAAAACGGCCCTTCCATCATCTTGCGGTGTCTGAGATCCTTTATGTCGACGATGTCTATTCGAGGCAGCTCTATGTCCTTATAGCGGTGGGTAAGTTCTACCAGCCCGTATTTGCCCGTCTGGGCATTATAATAGCTTTCGGCCGATGGCGTAGCTGTGCCTAGTAAAACTTTGGCTCCGTCGTACATCGACGCGAGCATGATAGCAGCCGAACGGGCATGATAGCGTGGAGCCGGGTCTTGTTGCTTGAAAGAAGTCTCGTGCTCCTCGTCTATAATCACGAGTCCGAGTTTTTGAAATGGGAGAAATACGGCAGACCGCGCTCCTAATATCACGTCATAGGGTGTGGCAGAGAGCTGTTTCTTCCAAATCTCCACACGCTCTGCATCGCTGTACTTTGAGTGGTATATGCCAAGCCGGTTGCCGAAGACACGCTGCAGCCGTTTGGCTATCTGCACTGTCAACGCTATTTCGGGCAGCAGATAGAGCACCTGCTTGCCTTCGCTGATGGTCTTTTCTATGAGGTGGATGTATATTTCGGTCTTGCCGCTTGATGTCACACCGTGGAGCAACACAACATTTTTGCGCAAGAAACCGAACAGTATTTGGTTGTAGGCATCTTGCTGGACCTGGTTCAGTTTGACAATGTTTTCGGGATGAGGCATCCCTGCATGGTTAAGCCGTCCCACTTCCTTGCTGTATGCCTCAAGAAATTTCCGGCTTGTCAGCGAACGTAGTATCGCCGATGTAGTGTGACATTCGTTGCGCAATTCTTCTTCGGTCACGTCTTCTATATCGGCTACTCCGTTGTCAGCGGCTTTGTCCCATCCGGACATCGCCAGATATTTGCCGAACACTTCGGCTTGTTTCCTCGCTTTCGAATTCTTCAGTATTCCCAATGCTATGTCGATAGCCTGTCTGTTACGCAGGTTTTCGGCCAGGCGAATATATTTTTCGGTCTTGGGACGGTAGCCGTCTTCGTCTTTAAGCCCTGCCGGAAAAGCTGCTTTGAGAATGTCGCCGAGGCTGGACATGTAGTATTCCGAAATCCATAACCACAGCCGGTACTGCTGTTCGAGAAGCATGGGGACGTCGTCTATAACTGCAGCCACGTCTTTTACGTCAAACTCGGGTTTGTTGTCGTGTACCCGGACGGCCATGGCGGTGTAGGTCTTGCTTTTACCTAAAGGCACGGCTACCCTCACTCCGAGAGTTATCTTCTCGGCCATCGAATCGTCGACGGCGTAGGTGAGCAGCCCGTCTAACGGAAGTGGAAGTATGACATCGACGTATCGCATTTTGCATACGGCGGAATTTTTAAGAAGCCGCCTTCTGCAAAAGTACATAAATAAAGTTGAGGAAAAGAAAGATGTTAAGTTTTTCTTTTGTCTGGGAGTGTCGTATCTGAAGGTTTGGCTATACCTATTGGTTTCTTTGGACCGTTCTTTGTTTCGCTCTTTTCTAATACGTCTTGTGCGAAAAGTACACTTGTGAAGATGAGGAATGCAAAAAGTAATAGACGTTTTTCCTAATCCTCGATTGTCGTTAAGGTTTGGTAGACCTTAATGTTTTTTATGGAAATGGAAAGGGGAGGCGTTACGCTGTGGCACGTCTCCCCGTAAATGAGTGTTTCCTCTCTATGACTATTAGAAGTAGTAGGCCAGAGCTACCTGCCACGCATTGGCTCTTCCTTTACTTCCTACGAGTTCCTTTCCGATAGTGTTGGCGGTGTCGAGTATCGTGAAATTACCTGTCTTGCCGCATGCTATATTGTAGTTGGCCGAGAGCTGCAGATGGCTCATAAGGGTGAAGCCGAGTCCTACGTTTACGCTGAAGTTTGATTTGCTCAACCGCCATTCGGCTACGTCGTCGTAGAGCGACTGGTTCTTGTTGCCGATATTGAATCCGAACTGCGGACCTGCAAACAGGAAGGCGTTGGCAATGCTTCCGAGGCCTATGCCGTAACGCAGGTTGATAGGTATGTTGATCGACTGTGTTTTCAGCTTTCCCGATTTTGTGTTTTCCACTTCCTGAAGCTTGGCTTCTCGCTGGTCGTAAAGAGCTGATGCGTCGACTCCCAGGCCTACTATGGGAAGTGTGAATTTCACTGTCGGACCGATAAAGAATCCCTGATTGTTGGATGCGTCGAGCAGCTCGCTGTTAAGACTCATGCTTGTGACGTTGAGTCCGCCTTTCAGACCAAACTTCACTTGTGCATTGGCATTTGATGCAAACAGCATCGAGACAGCAATGATTGCTGCGGTAAAGATTTTTCTCATAAATATTGTTTTTTAATGTTTATGTAATGTTTAAAAAATAACTTCCGCAATTTTTCTGTTGCAGTTTATGTTTAGCT
>CALBJK010000158.1 GCA_937892695.1 uncultured Prevotella sp. | reverse complement strand
CGATGCCAATGAGAATGCCTTTGAATATAAAGTCTAATATGTCTAACTGAATGGGTAACTCCATAGCGGATGCAAAATTGCGAATTTTATATGATATGGGCAAATTTTCACTTTAAAACTTTGTTTGCATAGACTATTTTTAATACCTTTGCCAAAAGGATGAAATCGTACTGATACGATTTGAATTCATATAAAAGAAATTACTATTAATTTAAAATAAGAAAAACATGACAGAGACATTGAAACCGTATGTAATCGGTTTGGACTTAGGAGGAACAAACTCCGTTTTCGGCATTGTGGACAGCAGAGGCGAAATAAAAGCCACTACTTCAATCAAGACACAAGGCTACGAAACAGTCGACAAATATGTAGAAGCTTCAGTTGACGCCTTACAACTCATAATAGACCAGGTAGGCGGTATCGACAAAATCAAGTCTATGGGTATCGGTGCGCCTAACGGCAATTACTATAACGGAACGATAGAGTTTGCGCCCAACCTCGAATGGGGCCACAACGGTATTGTGCCTTTGGCAAAGCTATTCTCGGACAAGCTCGGCATTCCCGTGGCTCTGACCAACGATGCCAATGCAGCTGCTATCGGCGAAATGACCTACGGTGTGGCACGCGGAATGAAGAACTTCATAGTTATCACTCTCGGAACTGGCGTTGGCTCGGGCATAGTGGTCAACGGACAGCTGGTGTATGGCTGTGACGGTTTTGCGGGCGAGCTGGGACATGTAATCGTAAAAGAGAACGGACGCACCTGTGGATGTGGACGTAAAGGCTGTCTCGAAGCTTATTGCTCGGCTACAGGCGTGGCACGCACAGCACGCGAATTTCTTGAAACATCAGACGAGCCTTCGCTGCTCCGCGACTTAGATCCGGCGAAGATAACATCGCTCGACGTGTCGATTGCAGCAGGCAAAGGCGACAAGCTGGCACAGCGTGTATACGACTTCACAGGACGGTTGCTCGGTGAATCGTGTGCCAACTTTACAGCATTCTCTTCACCCGAGGCATTCATATTCTTCGGTGGTCTGACAAAAGCAGGCGACTTGCTGATGAAACCTCTCAAGGAAGCATACGACAAGAACGTACTTAATATATTCAAAGGAAAAGCGAAATTCCTCATCAGCGGACTTGAAGGATCTTCGGCTGCAGTATTAGGTGCATCGGCAGTAGGCTGGGAAATCTAAAGAATAGGTTTTAATACTTAAAAGCAAAGGCGGATTCTATAATCGTTTTATGCGATTTATAGAATCCGCCTTTGTTATTCTTTGAAAACAAAAGCCATAACAGTTCGGTCGTTCGATAAAATACATGTAATTTTGTATTCGTTTTTACAAAATAAATTATGTACAGAGAAATTTTCAACAGACGCGACCGTCTCAAATTCAGACGTTTCGGCAATAAAGGCTACTCCCTGTTTGCCTGCCTTGGCAAGGAAGTGATTGTCGGGACACTTAGCGTCGTCACTCTCAGCCATGCCAAAGCCAATAGCATATGCATTGAGGCAGACAAGGCTGACAGCACGCAGCAGACGGCAAGCCGGACTGTGCTGCTCGAAGGAGTGGACGTTACGGCTTCGCGAGCACCGCTGTCAGAAAGCCGTGCGGCGAGAATGGTAACTGTACTGGACAGAAAGGACATAGCCGCTGCACCGGTACAAAGTATAAACGATCTGCTCAAATATGCCGTTGGGGTAGACATCAGACAGCGTGGTCCTATTGGGGCACAGACCGATGTGAGCATACGAGGAGGCAACTATGAGCAGGTGACAATACTTCTGAACGGAATAAACGTTTGTGACCCTCAGACAGGGCACAATGCATTCGACCTTCCAGTTGACATCAGCGACATAGAAAGGATTGAAGTGCTGGAAGGACCTGCCGGACGAGTCTACGGCACATCTTCGCTACTGGGAGCAATCAACATCGTCACCAAAAAAGAAATTCGAAATAATATTTCTGCTCGCACAGAAGGAGGAAGCTACGGATACGCCACAGCCGGGGTACGCACCAATATCGCTACGAAACAATGGACAAACTCAGTTTCTGGCAGCTACACACGAAGTGACGGATACAGCCGTTCGAAAGCGGGGAATCTGAATGCCGACTACAACGGCGGGAAATTTTTCTATCAAGGACATTATGAAGACAATGTGGCAAGAGTAGAATGGCACGGAGGTTTGAGCGCCAAAGGATTCGGATCAAATACATTCTATGGAGTGAAGTGGGACAACCAGTTCGAACATACCCTAAAAACATTCACAGCCATTAAGGCCGAAACAAAAAACGGAAAGGTACGTCTGCGACCTTCGATATATTGGAACCGCAACATGGACCGCTTCGAACTGTTCAGAGGAACTGAAGATCAAGTGCCATACAATTATCATAGGACTGATGTATACGGAGTAAACCTTAATGCTTACTTCGACTGGTTTACCGGAAGGACGGCTTTAGGTGCAGAAATGAGAAACGAAGACCTTATCAGCACAAACCTGGGAGAACCACTCGAACACCCGGTCGGCATTAATGGCACCGACCGCGAATACAAATACGGTCTGGACCGGACAAACATCAGTTTCGTGCTGGAACATAATCTAATGCTCAACCGTTTTACGCTTTCTGCCGGACTCATAGCCGTGAAAAATTCATGGAACAGAATGAACATGCGCATTTATCCGGGAATAGACGCAAGCTATAGAATAGGGACAGGAATAAGGATTTACGCCTCGTACAACACTTCGCTACGAATGCCGTCGGCTACCGAGCTTTACTATTCAGTAGGAGGACACAAGGCCGACAAGTATCTGAAACCGGAAGAATTGTCAGCAATAGAATGTGGCGTGAAATTTGTTTCAGAAACTGTGAACGCAAAAGTAAGTGTTTACTACAATCATTGTAAAAACATGATCGACTGGGTGAGAAACACAGACGAAGGCGAAGATGCAATATGGGAATCTGTTAATTTCACACGCATCAACTCTCTTGGTATGGAAATATCAGGGCTGATAAATTTACAAACACTCCTCCCCTACCAACGGTTTCTGCAAAAACTGGACTTCGCTTACAGCTACATCGACCAGAACAAGGACGAGCAAGCAGGATTGCAAAGCATGTCTACACTCGAATACCTGCGTCATAAGGTAGTGGCAGGTCTGGAGACACGAATCGTGAAAAAACTCGGATTAGGACTGCGCTACCGCTTCCAAGACCGTACCGGCACCTACGCTGACGTTGACGGAAAGGTGCAAGACTACCGTCCTTACGGCATCGTCGATGCAAGACTTGCGTGGACCGACACTAAATATAAGCTGTATGTCGAAGCCAACAACATACTTGACAAAAGGTACGTCGACTTTGGTAATGTTCCGCAACCTGGAGCATGGATTATCTGCGGAGCTGCGATGAACATAAATCTTTGAATCGTCCGAGTATTCGTATTTTCTTACTTCGTGAGAGCTGGCCGGGATTACTGCCCGGCTCTCCCTCGGGTACATTCTTTCCACGACGGGCATAGTATTCCTTCCAATAAGGAGTCACTGCGCCCGTCGTGTCGTGAAAAGACATCGGGATGGTGCCGAACAAAGCGTGTCCGGCACCATTCCGATATGTTTTCTGAACTAGTTCGCTACAATACATCGCGCTGTCATCGGGCATGAAAAGGAAGTCGTATGGACGACCTAAATATCGCATGGCACGATTGACCGACGAAGCCACACCGGTTGTATCACGCAGACGGGCGACGATTACAAGCGAGTCGTTACTCACAAGGAAGCTGTCTAACGGCGACAAAACGACTCCTTTATGTATTGCTTCAAGTACAAAGATGCTATCGTTTGCTCTATGCACAATGCCGACATGGTCTATCAAACTTCCATCAATGCCTTGCGTCACATCGGTTATGGCATTGCCTTTGGAGGAAACACAAAAGAGCAAATCGCCCTCATGCAAGAAATCTTGACTCCAGACAACAAAAGTCTGAGCGAATAAAACCAATAAAATAAAGAGACGTAACATTTTATTCTTAAACTTTAAAAGTCATTCGTCCGAGTAGTCAGCCACCATTTTGCGGTACATACTGTACACTCTGGTACGCGAAACATAGCCTTCAAGATTGCCGGTAAGATTGACAACAGGCAAATAGTTCGTATTTTTAGTGTCGAACTTGCGCATTACATCTTCCATCTTATCATTGCGCGTAAGCTGAGCAGACACTGGTGTCATAAGCTGCCCCACGGTAAAGCGGTTGTAAAGTTCGGCACGGAACATTATATGTCTTATCTTAGTGATATCTATTTCACCAACCAACTTACCCTCCTTGTCGAGCACGGGAATAAAACTCGAATGGCTTTTGCTTATCACATTGACAAGTTGTCCGAGAGGCATATCCGGAGTAACTGCATTATAGTCCTTTTCTATGACACTGTCCAGACTCATAAGGGTCAATACAGAACGGTCGGTATGATGGGTTATCAGCTTGCCTTGTTTAGCAAGTCGCATTGCGTATATGCTGTGTGGCTCAAATATGCTTATTGTCATAACTGACGAAATGCAAACTATCATCAACGGCATGAAAAGATTGTATCCGTTTGTAATCTCGGCAATAAGGAATATTCCTGTCAATGGAGCATGCATCACCCCTGCCATCACTCCTGCCATACCCAGCAAAGTGAAGTTCTTCTCCGGAATATGCACACCTATCTGGTAGATATTCCATATTCGTGCAAAAAGAAAACCGCTGAATCCGCCAATAAAAAGTGAGGGAGCAAAAGTACCACCACATCCCCCGGCACCGTTTGTAGCAGAAGTAGCGAACACTTTGGAAAGTATTACGAGAGAAATGTACAAGAGCAACAGATTACCATGTCCATAGAAAAGCGACTTGTCCATGATGACATTCCAGTCAGTTTCGGTTTTGCCTTCCAACAAGACATTTACAGCACCGTAACCCTCACCGTAAAGTACAGGGAAAAGGAATATCAGGGAACTGAGCATGATGCCTCCCAGAAACAGTTTCGTATACCGGTAATCTTTCAGTTGCGAGAAGACACCCTCACACATGGTCATTGCCCTTATAAAATAAAGACTGACGAGACCGCACGCTATTCCAAGAAGAATACTCGCCGGGACCCGGTCGAGAACCCACGCCCCATCAAGATGGAAGGAGAACAGAGATTCGCTTCCCATAAAAATGTAGGTAAAACACGTAGCCGTGACACTCGCAACGAGTATTGGCATCAGAGAAGCCATACTCAAATCAACCATCAATACTTCAAGAGTGAAAACAAGTCCGGCAATAGGAGCCTTGAATATACCAGCAATGGCAGCCGCAGCACCGCAGCCGACAAGCAGCATGAGCGTCTTCTTGTCCATCTTGAACAATTGTCCTAGATTAGAACCGATGGCCGACCCGGTCAGCACGATAGGAGCTTCGGCACCTACGGAGCCACCGAATCCTATGGTTATGGCCGACGCTACAACAGAAGTCCAGCAATTGTGAGCCTTCAGGCGTGAATTCTTTGTGGCTATGGCATAAAGTATTCGTGTGATTCCGTGTGAAATATTATCTTTCACAACATATCTTACAAACAGCATAGTGAAGAGGATTCCAACAACTGGAAGCACGAGGAAGAGCCAGTTAGACGAGGACAGTTGCAACTTGGATGTAAGGAACAGCTGTATTTCACGTATTAGCGTATGAAGGACAAACGCCGCGACAGATGCAAAAAATCCTATAAAAAAGGCCAGCACCACCGTCATTTGTCTGTCTGACAGATGACGTGTGCGCCATTCGGCAAGCCTCTGTGTCAAAACGGCCATCCGTCCTACTGTTACTAACGCCATATACTTTGAGTCAATAATAAATACTGCTATCCGTAATTAATCAAAACGGAATCACTTACGTATGATTGTCACAATTCCGTCCTTAGTGAGCTTTATGATGCTACTCGGAGTATGAGGCTTATGTTCCTGCCTTCTTGTCCAGCATACATAATCGACGGCATCGAGAATCTCATGCGAGATGTCACAATAGTTCTGAGCTGCCGGTTCGCCGCTTATATTGGCACTAGTACTGACAACTGGCTTCTGGAAACGGAAGCACAACTCTTTAGAGAATGCCTCCCGAGTGACTCGCAAAGCAATGCTTCCGTCTTCGGCTATCAGGTTCGGAGCGAGATTGACAGCATCGTCAAGAATTATTGTCGTAGGCTTCTCGGCCAACTCTATAATGTCCCATCCCACATTTGGTACGTTTCTCACATACCGTTGCATCCGCGCGTCTGAGTCGACAAGACAAATCATAGCCTTCGAATCGTCACGATGCTTTATCTCATAGATTTTTTTAACTGCTTCAGGATTTGTTGCATCGCATCCTATTCCCCACACAGTATCAGTAGGATAAAGTATCACACCACCCTGTTTCATTATCTCAACGGCATTTTTTATATCATCTTCCTTTTTCATATTCCTATTTTCCTTTTGTAAACATACATGAAAATTCTGAAATTATCAGCATTACCACCAAATGATTTTACCATTACCCTTTCAGCTGTCACGAAGACAGCACCAAAGTAGCCAATGCACCACTTTATGATGCTGTAGAATCGGAGGGTGTCTGACTGATTCTTAACTCTTCCTTCAGGAACTTAGGGGTAAATCCTTTCTTGCTTTCCGCCACCTGCTCGGGAGTGCCGGTCGTCAGAACCATTCCGCCGCCTCGTCCGCCTTCGGGTCCCATGTCGATAATATAGTCAGCGAGCTTTATCACATCAAGGTTGTGTTCGATGATGATGACAGTATTGCCACGGTCGACAAGTTTCTGAAGCACCTCCATCAGTATGCGGATGTCTTCGAAGTGCAGACCCGTCGTCGGTTCGTCCAGAATGTAAACCGTCTTGCCCGTATCGCGCTTGCTCAGTTCTGTAGCAAGCTTCACGCGCTGACTCTCTCCTCCCGACAGCGTCGTCGACGGTTGTCCAAGCTTGATATATCCCAACCCGACATCTTGTATTGTCTTTATCTTTTGGAGTATTACTGGTATGTTCTCGAAAAATTCGACCGCCTGGTTGATTGTCATGTCCAATACGTCGGCAATGCTCTTACCTTTATAGCGCACTTCAAGCGTCTCGCGATTATATCGTTTGCCGTGACACACTTCGCACGGAACCATAACATCGGGCAGGAAATTCATTTCCACTGTCTTATATCCGTTGCCACCGCAAGCCTCGCAACGTCCGCCTTTTACATTAAAAGAAAAGCGTCCGGGCTTATAGCCACGAATCTTGGCTTCTGGCAGATTGACAAAAAGCGAACGTATGTCGCTGAACACCCCTGTGTAAGTGGCAGGATTTGAACGTGGAGTGCGACCCAAAGGCGACTGGTCGACATTGACAACCTTGTCGACAAACTCCAGTCCCTCTATGCTCTTATAGGGCATCGGTTTCTTCAGCGACTTATAGAAATGCTGGCTGAGAATGGGCTGAAGCGTTTCGTTTATCAGTGTCGATTTGCCCGAACCGCTCACACCCGTAACGACAATGAGCCGTCCGAGCGGGAACTCTACATCTACGTTTTTCAGATTGTTGCCGCTCGCGCCATGTATCCAGATGCTGTGTCCGTTACCCTTACGGCGCACCTTAGGCACTTCTATCTTACGTACCCCGTTAAGATAGTCGGCTGTGATAGTATGCTGTTTGAGCATTTCCTTGGGTGTGCCCTCAAACACCACCTCGCCGCCATTACGTCCCGCCTTAGGACCGATGTCCACAATATAGTCGGCATTGAGCATCATGTCCTTGTCGTGTTCCACGACGATTACGGTATTGCCAATGTCGCGCAACTCTTTGAGCGACTTTATCAGCCGGTCGTTGTCGCGCTGATGCAACCCGATACTAGGCTCATCGAGAATATAAAGCACGTTGACCAGCTGCGAACCTATCTGTGTAGCAAGCCTTATACGCTGACTCTCTCCGCCAGAAAGTGTAGCCGACTGGCGGTTGAGCGACAGATAGTCAAGCCCCACTTCGAGCAGAAAATCGAGTCGGGTACGTATTTCTTTGACTATTTCTTCGGCAATCTTCTTCTGGCGTTCGTCAAGATGTCCCTCGGCCTCGTCGAGCCAATCGCGCAACTGGCGTATGTCCATGTCGGCCAGTTCGGATATGTTTTTGTCCCAGATACGATAAGACAGCGATTCGCGGTTGAGCCGTTTGCCGTGGCATTCGGGACACTCGCACGTAGCAAGAAACTGGTCGGCCCATTTCTGTCCGCTTGCCGACTCGTCATTTTCCATCACAGTGCGGAGATATTTTACCACTCCGTCGAACGCCACGAAATAGTCGCTCGACGTATGGACAAGTTCCTTGCTTATCTTCACGTTCTCAAACGAGCCGTAAAGTATTTCATTAAGGGCATCATCGGGAATGTCCTTGACCGAGGTCTTCAGATTGCAGTCATATTTCTGGAGAATGGCATCAATCTGCCAGAAAATCATCTGGTTCTTGTATTTTCCAAGCGGCACGATGGCTCCTTCGCGGATAGACAATCTACGGTCAGGTATGACCTTGTTGATGTCTATCTCGTTGACATAGCCGAGACCCTTGCATCTGGGGCAAGCACCTTCGGGCGAGTTGAACGAGAACATGTTTGGTGCAGGGTCACGGTAGGATATGCCCGTCGTAGGACACATAAGCCGTTTCGAGAAGTATTTGGCACTGCCGCTTTCCTTGTCGAGTATCATTATCAGTCCGTCGCCTTCCTTCATGGCGGTAGCGACGCTCTTGCGCAGACGTTCCTCCGAATCGGGACGGGCTACAAGTTTGTCAACCACCACCTCAATGTTGTGGTTTTTGTAGCGGTCGGTCTTCATGCCTCTTACTATCTCTTTCACCTCGCCGTCGACTCTGGCATAGAGATAGCCCTTGCGGCGCAGGCTCTCGAACAGCTCCCGGTAGTGTCCCTTACGCTGTCTGACGACAGGAGCGAGAATAAAGATAGCCTTGCCGGCATAGTCGCTGCCAATCATCTGGAGTATTTTCTCTTCGGTGTATCTCACCATCTTTTCGCCCGTAGCATAGCTGTAGGCCACGCCGGCACGGGCAAAAAGCAGTCGGAGATAGTCGTATATTTCGGTTGTCGTGCCGACTGTAGAACGAGGATTCTTGTTGGTAGTCTTCTGCTCGATGCTTATCACCGGGCTGAGACCCGTTATCTTGTCTACGTCGGGACGCTCCATGTCGCCCAGAAAATTGCGGGCGTAGGCCGAGAATGTCTCTATGTAGCGGCGTTGTCCTTCGGCATAGATTGTGTCAAACGCCAGCGACGACTTGCCCGAACCGCTCAGTCCGGTGACAACGGTCAGACTGTTGCGCGGAATGGTTACGTCTATGTTCTTCAGGTTGTGGACTCTCGCGCCCCAAACATTTATATTATCGTTATCCATCTTACATCTTTAGTCTTGAACAATAAAGCCGTCATTCGGTCGGGACACCCGTTCCTTCGGTATAGCCCCGCAGCAGATTGACATCACGTTTTATGTTAAACTTGCGACCGTCCGCCCCTTTTGCCTTTACCAGAACAAAATAGACACCCGGTTTGACATCGCTGCCCTTATACTTGCCATCCCAGCCTCCGGCGGGATCGGTCCACTCATACAGCTTCTGCCCCCACCTATTAAATATGTAGGCATGAAACTCTACCAGACTCTGGTAGCCACTCTTGGCCTTGTACACGTCGTTTATGCCGTCACCGTTGGGCGAAAAGGCATTAGGCATTTCGAGCTTGCTCTCCGAAATAGAAACGGTTATCGGCTCGGCATCCTTCCAGTAATCCTCCGTGTAGGCCACAGTGTCATTACCTTGAATGAAGGTGGCATAAAGTTCTATACGGTGCAGCCCGGCCTTCAAGAAGGTGTATTCCGTATCTTCTTCGTATCTTACTAGATAAGGCGTGGTCTGGCCTTCGAGCATGAAACGCCACTCATAGTGGCTCGTCCACGAGCCTACATGTTCGGCATTGGCCGTGAAACGCACCGTCAGCGGAGCCGAACCCGAATAGCTCGTACCCGTTTCGTCGCCGTCGGGAGTCTGGAACGTTGCTGTAGGATTGATTGTCGGCACCTCGTCGGCCAACATCGCCATCGGGCACGCCATTACGGACAGCAGCACGAACAGCTTGAAAATCTTATTCATTGCCATCCCTATCGTCAATTTGTATAATGTTCATAAAGTAAAGAGAAGTATTCTCTTGAATCAATCTTAATAACGGCAAAGATAATCGAAAATAAACTTTTGGCAAAATATTTTTACGATAAAAAGTAGCGATTTTACGTTCCGCCAATATTCAAAAGACAATAATGAGTCAGTCTATCAGTTCTACGATTGTTTTTAGCCCAAGAACCGACGAACAGAACAATTTTTCAGCCACATTCCAATATGCACGTTCTTGCGTTCCAATATGCCGCATTTCAAGCTCTAATATGCCTCATATTGGACGATGAAATGCCGCATTTCAGAGCATGATTTCAATTCTGTTGTAACCCATTGATAATCAAAGGACTAAAAGCGTACGAAAATTTTCGTAAAACGATTTTGTCCGCCAAAAGAACAATACGGAATAACCTGCAAACTACAGCCCGCATACAGAGCAACTGAT
>CALBJK010000157.1 GCA_937892695.1 uncultured Prevotella sp. | reverse complement strand
TCTCTACTGGTGGGTGGCATTCCTATTTGACATTGGCATAATGCGGACATTCATTTTTTGTTTTATGATGAATCTATAGGTAGGTTTGTTGTGCTAAGCCTTGCCTTTGTTACCGTCTTGAATGAAAAACATTCCGGCAAATGTCAATGCACCGTTGAGCATAAGCAGTTCGTAGCCGAACTGATAATTCCAAACCGTGCTTGCCGTTTTGTCAATGGCAAAACACAGCAACGGCGAAGCCACGGCAATGTAGGGCACGGCCTTGTCGCACACCGTGCGCCGTGTGAACAGAGCGTAGGCGAACATGCCCAGCAGCGGACCGTAGGTGTAGGACACCAGAACATAGATGGCATCGATGAGGCTCGTGCTGTTGACTATGCGGAACAATATGATGAACAACACAAAGGCTACTGCCATGCCCAGATGAACCCTACGTCGCAGACGCTCGTCGTCGGCTCGCTCGAAGAGGTCGACGCAGACGCTTGTCGTCAGGGCGGTCATGGCCGAGTCGGCAGTAGAGAACGATGCAGCCACCACTCCTATTGTGAACAGTACCACAACGCCTGTCCCCATGCTGCCTGTTGCTGCGAACATCGGCAGCAGGTCGTCGCCCGACTGGGGTAAGGCGATGCCTTCTTTTCTGGCCAGCAGCATAAGCAGCACACCGAGCGAGAGAAACAGCAGATTGGCCGGTACAAAGGCGAAACCATACGAGCATACGTCTTTTTGAGCGTCGCGTAGGGTCTTGCACGTCAGGTTCTTCTGCATCATGTCCTGGTCCAGCCCGGTCATCACCACGACAATGAAGATGCCGCTACAGAACTGTTTCCAGAAGTTCTGTGTCGTCTGCCAGTTGTCGAAAACGAAGATACGGCTGTGGCTGTCACCGGCTGCGGCGCGGAAAGCTTCTGGCAGCGTCATTCCCAATCCCTCGGACACATTATATAATATAAGCGCCAACGCGCCGAACATGCACAGTGTCTGGAACGTGTCGGTCCATACGAGCGTCTTTATGCCGCCACGCCGGGTGTAAAGCCAGATGAGCAGTACAAGTACCGAAGCAGTCACCCCGAAGGGTATGCCCATAGGTCTGAGAACAAAGTCGTGCATGACAAGACACACGACGTAGAACTTCAATGCCGAGCCGGTAAGCTTGGAAAGCAAGAAGAAGGCCGCTCCAGTCTTGTACGACCGGTGTCCCAGCCGACGGTCGAGGTAGGAATATATGGTCGTAAGGTTGTAGCGGTAGTAGACGGGCAACAACACAAACGCCACTGCAAAGTAGCCGAAGATGAATCCGATGCACGTCTGTATGTAGGTCATGTCTGTCTTCATCACCATGCCGGGCACGCTTACAAAGGTTATGCCAGAGATTGACGCGCCCACCATACCGAAAGCCACCATGTACCAGGGCGAACGGCGGTTGGCCCGGAAGAAGGTTTCGTTGTCTGACCGTCGCGCCGTCAGACGGCTCAACGCCATCAACACCAGAAAATAGACTGCGACTGTTGCGAGAATGAGCATCGGTTTTGCTTACTGTTTATTGTCAATGTTCAGGACAAACACCGTCTCATCGCCGCAGATGTTTCTTATCTTCATCCTTAGCGGACGTTGCTCGCTGCTCAGCGTTCCGTCCCAAAGACCTGAAGTCTTTTTGCCGCCGATGATGGCCTCGCCGGTCTTGTCTATCTTCACTTCGGCATCGCTGTGCCATGGACTTTCTTTAGAGTCTTCGGTACAGTCAAGGCTGACCCATTCGATGGTCTCAAGCCCTTCGTCGCTTATTTTTACGAATTTGAATTTCTTTCCCTTTGCCGCTTGAACCTGGCCTTTCATATTGAAAGCCTCAATTTCCTTTTTCACCCTGTCGCTGTGAAACATAGTGATAGCTACTTTCCAGCCTTTGAACAGCTTGTCATCGGTCTGAGAGACGGTCCATTCGGCTTCGTCTTCCATAACTACGTCGTCGAGCACTTCCTTCAAGTCGCGCAGAATAATCTTGACTGTCGGGTCGCCGTACTCGCGTATTGTTTCGGCTATTTCGTCTTCGTCGGGCATGTCGATATAGTACACCACGACTGCTCTGATTTCGGACGGAAGGTCGGCAATGGCTCTTGTTATCTGATACATGGTGAGCTTGTCGAGCGTACGCGATGTTCCTTCTAACAAGTTAGGCAGGAATACAGGCATCGTGCCGTGCTTGGTGTCGAACATCGTACCGCTCCATATCCCTCCGAACGGATTGTCTTTTCGGTAGCCCGATATGAGCTTTTCGAGCTTATCCATCGTCTGTGCCGGATTGCGGAACAGAGCCACACCGTCTTTAATGTTGAGAATGTCGAACTGCGCATCAGCAGCCACGAGACGGTCGCGTGTGGTCTGTATGCTGTTGATGTTGACATCGGCATGGACGAACTTTCTGCCCAACCGGTTTGCTACGGCTGCAGTCACCCCGCTTCCTCCGAAAAAGTCGGCTATGGTCATGCCCTCATTACTGCTCGCCTTGATTATGCGTTCAAGAAGTGCTTCGGGTTTTTGAGTCGCATAATTAGCATTTTCTAAAGAACCGCCTTGTACTGCAGGAATGTCCACCCATATATCTTGTAATGGAACACCCTCAGATTCGTCTATGTATCTTTTCCTTTGTGGAACAGCACCAGGCCGTGTTTGGATGACAAGACCATTATCTATCATTTTTTGCATACTTTCTTTGCTGAACGCCCAGTATCGTTCCACTCCCATAACTTCATAGTAAGGATTTCCCTTGCTGGCTCCTCCAGGCCCTAATAAAGATACAAGACGGTATCTTCTGCCATTTTCATCCTTGTATTTGTAGAAATTATTGATGTATTCTTTTGAGTAAGGAGTGTAAACTACATTCATTGTATAATTTTCAGATTTGCTGTAAAGAAAAATTACATCATGTAGTCTTCCTAAATGTTTTGCTCCTTGTCCGACATCTGAATGAGAAAAAGTACGTTTCCATATTATTTCGTTTATAAAATTTTCTTCTCCGAAAATTTCATCCATAAGAATCTTAACGTAATGACCGATGTGGCTATCCAACTCAACGTAAATCGACGCGTTGTCACTCATTACGGCCTTAATGGCCATAAGGTTTTCGTACATCCAGTTGAGATAGCGTTCCTTGCTCCAGATGTCGCCGTACATTTTTTCTTCGAATGCACGTGCTTCGTCGGCATCGAGTTGGTGGGTCTCGGCTTCCCTTATGGCTTCGGCCACAAGAGGATTTCTCCTGATGTACACCTTCTTTGAATAGTCAGCACCGCTGGCAAATGGCGGGTCGATATAGACGAGGTCTACTGTCCGTCCTTGATCTTTGAGGTAGGCGCAGGTAGCAAGACATTCGCCGCGCACTATTAGATTGCCGTCACGGTTGTCGCCACGGCGTTCTTTCAGTTCTGTCTCGTATAGGGGCATGCCGCGCAGAATGTGACGGACGGGTTCGTCGTTGTCACGGTAGCGCAGGGTCTGCACACGCTTGGTACGCAGAAAATTGTCGAGAATGGCTTGTCCCGATACGGTGTCGGGTAGGAATGGTATGTATTTTGTTGACATGTTGTTTCTTTTTTATGGTGACAGTTGAAGAAGGCTGCCATTGTGTATGATTGGGGGATTGATGAATAGAGGTCACGATTTGAAGAACGATTCGATAGCATTGATGGTTGCTATGCGACGTTGGTTTTCGGTCATTGAGTCTTCGATGTATAGGAAACCGAAACGTCGGTAACCGAATTTCTTTTCGTTCATGCTTACGAACACGTCCTGCATGAAACGTCGCCGGTCGGCAAACTTTGCCGCAAAGCCTTCGCCTTTGGTCTCGATGATGATGGCCCGGTCGATGCTGCCTTCTTCGGTGCGCCGCATGAGCAGGAAGTCGGGGTAGTATTTGCCAATGTACCGCCATCCGCTGGCTGTGCGTTTGTAGCAGTCGACGAAAAACGCGGTCAGATTGTCGTCGCCGTTATAGTAGACTTCGAGGTTCTTCTCCTTGAATATTTCGAGGCTGAGCAGCTCGTCGGCAAAGTATCGTTTCTCCAGACTGCTGTCAAAGCGGTAGGGCAGGTAGTGGAACGTGTGGCCGCTGTGATGTAGGTCGGGTGTGGCATTGTCGATTTTTATGTCTACTCCTGTTGCTTTGAGAGCCTCTATCTGCCTCTGCTGTTCTTCGGTCAGGACGTTTTCTTTCTTCGTATCGTTGTCCATTATCTCCCTGACTTCGGTCTGGGACGGGCAGAACAGTCTGTCGTCTGCGACCGTTATGGGTGAAGTGAGCCGTCGGCTGTCGAGCAGCGAGGCTTCGGCGCAGACTGTTTCTTCCTTCATCACCATACGTCGTCGCGGACTGAAGGCCGAACGAATGAGCGACCGTATGCGAGGCTGGTCGTAGCGGTTGGACAGTACGTGCACACCGTCCTTGTCGTGTGTAATGGTGTCGTAGATGGTGCGTAGTTGCTGGCTGTATTTCCAAAGAACGGCGAAACTCGTGGTGTTGAATCCCTCTTTGGCAATCAGCATAAGCCAGCCGATGAATGACATTTCTTGTTCTTTGCCGTCAGGAGCGAGTTGATAGACATTGACAATGTTGCCTTCCATGTTGCCCTCGTGTATGATTCGGGTCTGCGACAACCTTAAAATATTGTCGCTGTCCAGACGGTCGGCTACATTAGTGCCGTCGTCTGTGGTTTCTGTCGTATAGCTTATCTTCAGCTGATAGTAGTCTATTCGGGGCAACCGGATCTTCTCCATGCGCGAGAACCGCTCTATTCTCTTGGGCTTCTGCGACCGTTTTGTGTTGAACTCCTGAATGGAGATGTTCTGCTGTTGCTTTAGCTGTTTGTTCAGAGTGTCGGCGTTGCTCTTGTTCAGCCATATAAGTGCTGTCTCCGGTTCGCCCTTTACCACCTGTCGCAGACAACGGCACGATGTCTGGAGCACCATGTTGGTGGGGCACGCCCCTTTTTGTGGCAGCACCACCGAAGTAAGGCTCTTGCAGTCCCATCCCTCCTTTCCTATCTGTACTAACAACACCACCCTTACTTCCGACCACGGCGTGTCGAGGGCGGCAAAGGCTTCGGCCGATCCTTCGGGCTGAGGATACTGGCGGTTGCCGCCGTGGTAGCGCAGGACGGTACGGGCTGCATCCATGCCGTAAGAACTCACGATGTCGAACACGAGCGGACTGACAGTCTCTTCGAGCGTTTCTATCTTTCCGCAGTAGATGGCTATCTTGGCTCGTGTGCCGTCAGGATAGACGGTGTCCCTGTAACGGTCAAGAAAGTCGCGCAGACCGTTGCTGACGGTCATCAGAGTGTCGTTGTCGCCGTATCTTACTTTAGGGTCTTTCAGGAAATTGCCTATTCCCCTGATGAGCGGGTAGTGGTAGACAACGTTGGAAAGGTCGGTGTTCTTGATGGCAAACTGTCCTGCCAGTTTTACCTCTTCGGCCTTGGGCAGATAGGGCGTGCCGCTGAAGCCTATCATCGAACAGAACGAATGCTTCTCGGCCCATAGGCCAACCACGCGACGCAGCTTTATCTCCGAGTCGGCCACGTGGTGTACCTCGTCGACGAAGACAGCCAGATTGGCTATGCGCCCGATGATGTCGCGCAGCTCGTTGGCTCTTGATGTCTTCAGCCATTCACTTTTGTCTATGCCGATGTCTGGTGTGGTCTTGTCGTCGTATCGGTCGAGTATCACTTTTTCGGCATTGGTTATGAATACCAGTCCGAAGTCGTCTTCGGGCAGTCCGTGCCGGGTTATCTTCTGGGCATTGGGGTTGATGACGGCATTGCCCTTGTCTCCGCCCTTACGCTCGTCGAGAATGTCAAAACTCATCATTCTCTTAATCTGTGACGCTGCCGGTTCGGGGATGACCCATGATGGGTCGAAGTCGACAATCTTCTTCAGGCTCGGCACTATCGACGATTTCAGTCCGGATGGGGCCAGCACCATGAAGTTGTGGGCAAAAGCCCTGTTGTCCGGCTCGTTCAGGGCGAAGTACAGGTCGATGTACATGAAGGCGGCCATGAGGTATGTCTTGCCCGCGCCCATTGGCAGGCTGAACAGATAGTCGGTGTAGCCCACGCCGTAGAAGATGTCACGGAATACTCGCTCGTAGTTTATCTCTTCGGTGTGGAGCTTGATGAACTGTTCCATGTCGGGCGCGAGTTGTCTGCCGTTGCGGTCGGTCAGCCGTGAATACTCGAACAGAGCCGCTGCAGCCTTGTTGTGACGTAGCACACTGCGAGCCTCTTCGGTCAGTTCTATCTGACCGAAGTCGTAGCTGTTGAATCTGCCTTCGACGAACAGTTGCCACAAAGGGCGTGCATCGCAAGCGATTTTCAAGAAAAGGTAGGTCTTGATGGCCTCGATCTGTGCATCGCGCATCATGCCTTTGGTCTCTATGTAGCTGACAAATTGTCTGACCGTGCATTCGGATGAGGCCAACCATTCGTTGCGTTTCTTTTCTATCAGTTTGTAGAACATGTCTTAAACTCTACTGCTTTATGAAATTGCAAAGGTATAAAAAAATATGGACTATCAGACTAAAATAAAGACAACGGTCATTTTCTGAGGAGTGTTTTCTCAGTTAAAGGAATATCTTGTCATTGTCTTTCTTTTATTATACTTTCTTATCATATCTGAAACGCTTTTGCAAAAACTGTTTGATACTTTTGTAAGTGTCAAAAAACAGTTGGCTTATATTACTTTTGAAAGGAGACCGTTTATGAAATTTGACGTTTTGTTATGTCTGTTGTTGTCAGTGGGACTGTTGAGTGGTAAGAGTCCGGAACATACTTTTGTATTGAACGGGTTTGTACGTGACGAGGCAGGGCGCGGCATAGAGGGAGTGGTTGTGAACAACGGCGTTAATTTTACACGTACCGGACGCAACGGCTCGTGGAAACTCGTCACCGATACTACGGCCAGCAAGTTTGTTGCCATATCGACTCCGCGCGAGTATG
>CALBJK010000156.1 GCA_937892695.1 uncultured Prevotella sp. | reverse complement strand
GGAAAGGGGCTGCCAATGAGCACTGATGTGTAAAGGTATACTTTTTGCCAGAAGAGTCCGTCCATAAAAGTCAACTTTGTTTAAAATTATATGAATGTCCGCATATTGCCAATATAAAATAGGAATGCCACCCGACGTGTAAAGAAGGACGTAGCCGCAAATTAAACTTGTATTGGATTCTATCGGTAACATTCGGACACTCACGAAACATTATAGGTTTTACCCGAATTCAAGTTATAAGGATTTCCGAGTTCTTTGAAATACTGAAAAAACTACGGAAGACTCATGCCATTTGTGACAACCCTTACACAGTTCACTTCATTGGTAAAACCTGCAAGTTGTGTCAGCAATAAGGCATAAGTCAGCCGCAGCACAAACTATTGAAGATTTGAAGCTTACAAGCTATTGTTCATTCTGCCTTTTTGACCTCCTCGAGAACGGGAGCAGCGACTTGTTTTACAGCACTGTTCTTTATTGCGTCTGTACGGACTACAGGTTTTAGTGTCGCCCGCCCCAAACGTAGTTGTCCATCTTTCTGATATTTCTGGAACTGCTCTGAAGTCATTATATCCTTCAGTTTAGTTTCATATTCGGAGCGTGCCGTCTCCATTTTCTTCTTGCCACCTTTGCGCTTGGCCGAATCGAGAGGCTTTCTCATCAGAGAGTCGGGCTCTACGCGTCCGGGCTGCATTCGCACAGCCAATCCGGCTCTGCCGTTCATTCCGCGGAAAGGCATGAATCTCATCCCTATCTTTCCTTCATATTCGGTATTGAGTTTCAAGAGTTGTTCTGCCTGCTTGCTGTTAAGCCCGTAACGTTTCACCATATTGTCGGTACGACGTTTTACCATCTCGGTCTTGTCTACAACCATCTTATTCTGCACACCATCGTTCTGGGCGAATGACACTGTAACACCGTTGACAGCGAACAGCAACGCCAACAAAAAAATCTTTTTTTTCATATTCCCTATTTTTTAAGAACTACGTTTTATCACTTATTTCTGAAATTAAGACGCAAACAGAAAGAAAAAGTTTAATGCGAGTAGAAAAAAATAAGGGTTAAATTCTCTGTGTAGTGACGATGAAAAAATAAATTGGCATGTTTTCCTATAGGCATGCTGCTGACATTCATAAAAACTGACAAACAGAACAATAATTTCATACGTTTTCCAATATGCCGCATATCACGCTCCAATATGCCGCATTTTAGACGCTGAAACGCAGCATATCAGACTGTAATATGCCGCGTTTCGCAACGCCAAACCATCGTAATGCACAAGCCGCTGATTATCAACGACTTCAAGAATCGTACCAGAATTTTTTCCGAAAAATATATTTGTTCGCAAACAGAACAATTCGCCGAATGTGTCTACCGGCATTGGTAACATACAATAGTAAACGATTAAATGATTGTCACTACATAAAAACAAAATCAGAAACTTGAATAATAAAACATACTGCAACTATAATCAATCCAGAATGACTGTAAATGTAAAAAAAATATTACCTTTGTAGAGGATAATCTGCAACTCTGGCAATGTCCATCTTCGAGAATCTAAAATTTTATGAAAAGAATCGGTATAATAAGTGACACCCATTCCTACTGGGACGACAAATATCTGAAATACTTTGAACCGTGCGACGAGATATGGCACGCCGGAGATATATGCAACACCGAGCTGGCTGACAGACTGGCCGCGTTCAGACCGCTACGGGCAGTGTGCGGTAACTGTGATGGCGGCGAACTGCGCCGCATGTTTCCAGAAATACTGCGTTTCAAGTGTGAGGGCGTAGACGTTCTAATGAAGCACATCGGCGGCTACCCTGGCAACTACGATTCGAGCAAACGCTCGCGCATATACGCTTCGCCGCCACAACTGTTCATCAGCGGCCATTCGCACATACTGAAAATAAAATATGACCGTACGCTCCAACTGCTGCACATAAACCCAGGCGCAGCCGGGCTGCAAGGCTGGCACAAAGACAGAACGCTCGTCAGGCTGACCATAGACGGAAGCCAGATGAAGGACTGCGAAGTGATAACTCTGGCCGACCCGAGAAAGAAAGGCGGAATAGAACAATGATGACAAATGCGAAAAAATGGACAACATATCTAAAGAGCTTCACGAATTCCTCATACGACTAGGGAAAGACCCCCACTGTGTGAAACACACCATTGAGCACTACGTAAAACATCTGCTCTGCCTGCTGACAAGAGAAGACGAGACAATCTTCAGACAGTACTACGGCCTGTTCGGCGAAGATGTCACCAAGCTGGAGGACATAGCCCACCGACGAGGAATAAATCCAGACATGATGGAAAAAATCATTGAAGCCGACCTGCGCAAAATAGCAATCACACCCGAATGGCAAATGATAAGACAGCTTATCGACAAGCAATGACTTATAAACATTCACAACAAAAATCCAATCACCGACAATGAAGAAGATTCTATTATTAGGCTCTGGCGAACTGGGCAAAGAGTTTACCATAGCAGCCAAACGTGCCGGACAATACGTAGTGGCATGCGACAAGTACCCTGAAGCGCCCGCAATGCAAGTGGCCGACGAATGTGAGATATTCGACATGCTAGACGGAGCACGACTCGACAAAGCCGTAGACAAGCACAAACCCGACATCATTGTCCCCGAAATAGAAGCCATACGCACCGAAAGGCTTTGGGACTATGAGAAAGCCGGTATTCAGGTTGTGCCGAGCGCGAAAGCTGTCAATTATACCATGAACAGAAAAGCCATACGCGACCTTGCGGCAAAAGAGCTGGGACTGCGCACAGCCCGCTACTTCTATGCCAAGACTATAGACGAGCTGAAAAGCCATGCAGACAAGATAGGATTTCCTTGCGTAGTGAAACCGCTCATGTCGTCGTCGGGCCACGGACAGAGCATTGTCAAGAGCGCTGACGCTCTCGACGAAGCCTTCAAGTCCGCCATGGAAGGAAGTCGGGGTGACGTCAAGGAGATAATTGTAGAAGAGTTCATCCACTTCGACAGCGAGTTTACCTTGCTTACTGTCACTCAGACAAACGGCCCTACACTCTTCTGCCCGCCGATAGGACACGTACAGAAAAACGGCGACTACCGCGAGAGCTGGCAACCGTTTGCTCTGCCCGAAGACGAGCTGCGCAAGGCCGAAGACATGGCCGAAAAGGTGACATGTGCTCTGACCGGAGCGGGATTGTGGGGCGTAGAATTCTTCCTGACAAAAGACGGCGAAGCGATATTTTCCGAACTGTCGCCCCGTCCGCACGACACGGGTATGGTGACGCTCGGGCACACGCTCAATCTGAATGAGTTTGAACTACATTTCCGTACAGTAATGGGACTGCCAATACCGGCTATACACCTCGAACACGCCGGGGCTAGTGCTGTGGTACTTGCTAAGGAAGAGGCCGAACACGACCCGTGCTACAATCTTGTCGACGCTCTGCGCGAAGACTGCACACGTGTGAGGATATTCGGCAAGCACGTACAGCACATAGGCCGCCGAATGGGGGTGGTGCTGTGCTACGGCGACAAGGACACCGACACGAAACCGCTGCGCGACAAGGCTAAGCGGCTTGCCGCTACCGTGATAGAATAGAAAAAGAAAAAGAATCTACATGGCGGGTTTTATAATTATTGCTTTTGAAATAATCATCAAACCAGCATCTGCTTTTCGAACAAATTGTTATAATAGTCGGACAAGGATATGACAGGAATAATAAGTTTGAAAAAAATAGTAGACCGCCGGGGCAACCTCACCGTTGCACAGGGCATGACCGACTTGCCGTTCGACATAAAGCGAGCCTACTGGGTCTACGACGTGCCATCGGGCGAATGCCGTGGAGGCCACGCACACAAACGTTGCAAGGAACTGATAATAGCGGTTAGCGGCTCGTTCTCCGTGACACTCGACGACGGGAAATCAAAAAAGACCTTCGTTCTCAACCATCCATACGAGGGACTGCTCGTAGAGACCGACATCTGGCGCACCCTTGACGATTTTTCGTCAGGCGCGGTATGTCTGGTCCTTGCTTCTGAACCGTTCGAAGAAGAAGACTATATACGACATTACGACGACTTCATAAAATACACAAAATGATACTTTTCAACGACCTTTCCAAGACAAACGAACCCTACATGAGCGAAATGGAGGAAGCTGCATCGCGCGTCATCAGAAGCGGATGGTATCTGAGAGGAGAAGAGACAGCAAGATTTGAAAAAGGTTATGCGCAGTACACCGGAACAAAATACTGTGTAGGGTGTGGAAACGGTCTTGACGCGCTCACACTGATTCTGAAGGCTTACATTGAGATGGGAATGATGAACGAAGGCGACGAGGTCATCGTACCGGCCAACACATACATAGCATCGATACTGGCCATAACCCGGAACCGTCTCAAACCCATACTCGTCGAGCCACGAATAGACACGCTGCAGATAGACGACAGCCTCATAGAGCAGAACATCACTACAAGAACCAGAGCCATAATGATCGTGCATCTGTACGGACGATGCGCCTATACCGAAAGAATAGGGGAGATATGTAAGAGCCACAATCTGCGGCTTATCGAAGACAATGCCCAAGCACACGGATGCAAATTGGCAGACGGACGGAAGACTGGCTCACTCGGCGATGCCGCCGGACACAGTTTCTATCCGACCAAAAACCTTGGTGCACTCGGCGATGCCGGGGCTGTAACCACAGACGACGAAGAACTGGCAAATACTGTACGTGCTCTTGCAAACTACGGTTCGGAGAAGAAATACGTTTTCGGCTATATCGGGATAAACAGCAGGATGGACGAGATACAGGCTGCCTTGCTCAACGTGAAGCTAAGACACATTGACGAAGAAAATGCCAAACGACGCGACAACGCAGCTCTTTATATAGAAGAAATAAACAACAGTCTCGTCAGCATACCGTCACTCGGCTACTGGCAAAACAGCGTGTTTCATATCTTCCCAATACTGTCTACAATGCGTGACAGGCTGAAAAAACATCTTGTTGACAACGGAGTGCAGACCGACATACACTACCCTATCCCTCCCCATAAGCAGCGATGCTACAAAGAATGGAACAGTCTGTCGCTGCCGATAACCGAACAAATTCACGAACAGATTCTCAGTCTGCCTGTCAATCCGTCGATAACAGCAGACGAGATTCACACCGTAGCCAAATTGATAAACGATTTCAGATAATGGAAATAGCAGAAGTTTCTCCTAAAGAATATGACGAAGCTTTCGCGTCATACCCTCATATATACAACAGCGTCGGCTTCTCCGAACTCAACAGCCACAAGGCCGAACGTCTGCGCTACTTGATTTTCAGAAACGAGAAGGTGCGTTTCGGTCTCATCACAGGTGAGCGTGAAGGGGTCATGCTCTCACCGTTCTCCGCACCGTTCGGTGGATTTACGGCAAACAAGCAACAGACAGTATCGACAATCGAAGATGCGGTAATCAGTCTGCAAGACTATTGTCGGGCACACGAGACGATAGCCCGAATCTCGCTGCAACCGCTCATATACAATCCTACCGAACTGTCGAAGACGGCCAATGTCATGGCACGGGTCGGCCATACGGTCTGCACAGACCTGAACTATCATTTCGATCTGTCCGACTTTGACAACTATGAAGACAACCTTAACCGGAACGGGCGCAACAAGCTACACCAAGCGATGAAAGAAGACATGATGTTCATAGCTGTCAGCAAAGATGACAGCAACGGCTTAGCCGAAGCCTACGACGTAATCAGACGCAACCGCGCTGAACACGGCTACCCCCTACGCATGTCATACGAGGATGTTGTAGAAACAATAAAAGTAGTCGATGCCGACTTCTTTCTACTTTCTTATAATGACAAAAACATCGCCGCCGCGCAGATATTCCATGTCACAGACAAAATATGCCAAGTGATATATTGGGGCGACCTTGGCGAATTCTCTCATCTGCGGACAATGAACTGTCTGGCCTACCATATCTTCGCACACTACCGAAGCAAGGGTATCAATATACTTGACATAGGACCGGCATCAGAAGAAGGAATACCAAACTATGGACTGTGCGACTTTAAGGAAAGTGTGGGGTGCAGGGCTTCGCTCAAATTTACATTTGAGCTATAATATGAAAGAAGAGGTTCAAAAAATGCCGTTTGGCTGTGTGTCTGGCATTTTTCTTTTTCAATGTTCTTGAAAAGAAGGAATACAACTGACACAGCCAAGCGGCAATTCTTTTGTAAATTAAGGAAAATGTCCTGACAACTCCAGAAAAAGAAGTCTTTATTTGCCAGACCGTAGAGCATTCCAACCTTGAGCCTGAAGTTCAAACTCATTGCCGTCACGCGACACAAGCATGTAGCCCAGTTCTGGTTTGGTGATGTGACCGATGAGCTTCACGTCGTCCATCTGTTCTATTTTCTCGTGGTCGCCGATAGGAACAGTGAACAGCAGTTCATAGTCTTCGCCTCCGTTCAGGGCGCAAGTGGTCACATTCATGTTCAGTTCTTCGGCCATTACAGCTGTCTGGTAGTCGATGGGGATGTTCTTCTCGTAGATACGGCATCCGCAATGACTGTCCCGACAGATATGTATCAGCTCACTACTCAGTCCGTCGCTGATGTCCATCATTGCTGTAGGATGGATGTTCATTTCACGCATACGAGCTATGATGTCTCCACGAGCCTCTGGTTGGAGCTGGCGCTGAAGCAGATATTCCCGACCGGCAAAGTCGGGCTGAAAGTCGCTCAGACTTTCTATGGCATGTTTGTCACCCCGTTTGCGAGCTTCGTCAAGCTGCTGATAGTAAACAGTCTTTTCACGTTCGAGCAGCTGCAATCCCATGTATGACGATCCGAGGTCGCCTGTGACACAAATCAAATCGGTGTTCTTTGCACCGTTGCGGTAGACAATGTCCTCGTTTTTAGCTTCTCCGATGCATGTTATACTAATGGCCAAACCAGTATAAGAAGA
>CALBJK010000155.1 GCA_937892695.1 uncultured Prevotella sp. | reverse complement strand
ATCCGTTTGGGGCTCGAACCCAAGACCCCAACATTAAAAGTGTTGTGCTCTACCAGCTGAGCTAACGGATCTCCGTATTGTTTGTGTTTTGCCTTTCGGCTTTACACTGCTTTAGTCTTTGTTCGAAAGCGAGTGCAAAGGTATTGTTTTTTCTTCTAACCGCCAAATTATTTGACCTGTTTTTTCTTTGTCGTAGTCAATTTCTTTTTCTGGGACTGTCAGTAGAAATGTTGTTTTCTGAATATTCCTTGGTTACATAGCGTTGCCAGTAGGCTATGATCAACGTGGTGAGTGGAAGGGCTATGATGAGTCCGATGAAGCCGAGCAATGCTCCCCACACCGAGAGTGACAGCAGCAAAATGGCTGGATTGAGTCCCATGGCGCGTCCCATTATCTTGGGTGTGACAATCATGTCGGTGATAATCTGCACCACGATGAACAACCCCACTGCCAGTCCGAATACATACCAGAAGTTCTGTCCTGTGTCTGCGGCTTTCAGCATAGCAAGAAAGGCCGTCGGTATGAGAGCGAAGGTGTGCAGATAAGGCACGAGGTCCATCACGCCTATAAGTATTCCCAGTCCAATGGCCATAGGAAAGTCCATGATGCTGAAGCCTATACAGAACATAATTCCCATGCAGAGAGCCACGAGGCTCTGGCCACGGATGTATTTGTTCAGCTCTTTCTCAACGTCATGGGCTAGTGACCGCCAGAACGGTCGGTTCTTCTTAGGAAATATCTTTATCCAGCTTGATGTAAGATGTTCATAATCTAGCAAGATGAAGAACGTGTAAAGCAGCGTAATGCAGGATGCGATTATGCTAATCACCAGACTTGCGGTCTGGCCTACGAAAGAGAACAGTTTGGGCATTGTTGTCTTTAGCGTTTCGCTGAAATTCTTGCTTCTGAAGAAACGTTTTATGTCTTCTCCGTGTCCTTCCACCCATTCTTGGGCTAAAGCTGAGAGGTCGTTGGTGTGGGTGGTCTGGTGCAGCCACCTTGCAAATATCCCGTATAGCTTTTGAAACTGTTCTATCATCGGCGGAATGATGAAATATAGCATTGCTCCGATTACGGCCATGACGAGCAGCATGGCAATAAGTATGGCAGCGGCGCGTATCTTAACATGCATGCGCCACTGTATGAATTTCACAGTGGGGTAGAGCAGGTAGGCAAACAGCCACGCTGCAAAGAATGGCAGCAGTACACTGCTCAGATAGTTGACCGTGTAAAGCACGGCTAGCACAATCAACGCTATTATGACCCATCTGATGAAGCGGTCGAATGTTATTTTCTGTTCCATCGATTGTTTTGTTGAAAGGTTTTTCTGCATTCTCGGCCATGCAGCTTGTACGGCATTATTTTCCTTTGCGGCGAAGTTTGTCTGCTTCTGTTGTCTTTCGGTAGCATTCGCGGCATAACGGTTCATATTCGGTCTCTTCGCCCAACATTACCCGTTTTTCCCCATCTACAATACGATGACTTACGTATGCCAGATTTCCGCACTTCACGCATATGGCATGTACTTTTGTCACGTCGTCGGCTATGGCGCAAAGAGCCGGAATCGGCCCGAACGGCACACCCTTGTAGTCCATGTCAAGTCCTGCTACGATTACGCGCACCCCGCTGTTGGCCAGCTGGTTGCATACATCAGGCAGTCCGTCGTCGAAAAACTGGGCTTCGTCGATGCCCACTACATCGATGCCTTCGGCCAGCAGCAATATCGACGACGACGAATCTATGGGTGTCGACTTTATCGAGTTCTTGTCATGGCTGACGACATCCTCTTCAGAGTAGCGTACGTCAATAGAAGGCTTGAATATCTCTACCTTTTGCCGTGCGAACATCGCACGCTTCATTCTTCTGATAAGTTCTTCGGTCTTGCCCGAAAACATTGAACCGCATACCACCTCGATGCGGCCTTGGCGGTGAGACTCGCCTGTTGCTATTTCTGTCATTGCTGGTGAATGTTCAATCATTTAAATAATGTGTACTCGGTAGTTCACAATGCTTCAATACGCATACGGCTATTTAGCATAGAATGCAAAAGTACAAAAACGTTTTAAAAATTGCAAAGAAACGGGGCGCGTTTTTGCCGATAATGAATATTTGTTTACATTTGTAACATATTATGGGAACATTGTATATTGTACCGACCCCAGTGGGCAACATGGAGGACATGACCCTCAGAGCTGTCCGTGTGTTAAAGGAAGTCGACCTCGTGCTGGCCGAAGATACACGTACATCGGGCATTCTTCTGAAACATTTCGGCATAGAGAATCGTATCATGTCTCATCACAAGTACAATGAGCACGGCACATCTGCTTCGGTCATCGAACGTCTGAAAAGCGGAATGGACATTGCCCTCATCAGTGATGCCGGTACGCCCGGAATCAGTGACCCGGGTTTCTTCTTGGCCCGTGAAGCCGCCCGCGAGGGTATCACGGTGCAATGCCTGCCTGGGGCTACGGCATGCATCCCGGCTGTGATTGACTCAGGATTGCCATGCGACCGTTTCTGCTTTGAAGGATTTCTTCCGCAGAAAAAGGGTCGTCAGACTTTTATCGAGACTCTGCGCGAAGAGCCACGCACTATGGTGTTCTACGAGTCGCCATACAGGGTGGTGAAGACTCTCAGCCAGTTTGCTGACGTGTTCGGCTCCGATCGTGAGGCATGTGTCTGTCGCGAAATATCCAAAGTGCATGAAGAAAGTGTACGTGGAACTCTTTCCCAGCTTCTTTCCCATTTCGAGGCTACGGCTCC
>CALBJK010000154.1 GCA_937892695.1 uncultured Prevotella sp. | reverse complement strand
ACTTCATAATAAGGACACAAAAATGTACCAAGTTATTTTTTAATCATTACTTACCGTCAAGCGAGAAAAGGCTAATCTCACTTCCTTCTGCCATTTTGTTTACGGTTATCATACCGTTACCGGCACTTATTGAGCAATTCTCGGCTTTAAGACCGGAAATGCTGTTAGTGTTACCTACTACATATACCGAACTGCGTTGATTTATGACCACGTCGCCGTCTTTGGTTACGAGAGTCCCTTCCGGTATTACTATGTAGTATCCTTTCCCTTCGCTTAGATCGACATTCTCAAAATCGGCAACCAATACCCATTTACCGTCTTCTTCGCTTAGAGTCGGTACTACCTCTTTTACCACAATGTCATCATCCTCCAAGTAAAGCTGTACAACAGGGTTTTCCGCGAGGGCGATAGGCTGGTCGTAGAAGAACATTACTTCACCAAGCACGTCGGAAGGACGGTTGTCGTAAAGGCTGCACCATACGTACTGGATTGGCTTTATCGGTTCTGTGTAACCTCCGATGAAGCTGACCTCGGCTTCTTCGTTGACAATGTCGGAACGGTATAGCGCACTGACGCTGCCCTGAGGCAATTTGATTGAGTATCTCACACCGGACTCGAAGTTAATTCGCTCGCCGAAATCAACACCTGCATACCCTAGATCCCAATCCCAACTGACTTGACAGTCGTATTCTCTGACCGGTATGCCTTCGCGAAGCAGTATCACCTTGCTGTTCTCTACAGGTGCAGTTTCGGTGCGGAAATAGAATCCTATATTTCGTGCATCCTCTACCGTGCATCCGTCTTCGATAGATGGATCCGCTTCGCCGAGAGTTGCCGGCACACTGAACTCGACGGAGATTTCATCGTTGGAAACACCAGGCTCGTTCTCTTTGTATATGGCGTTTCCCGGCACTACGAGCTTGTATGTTTCTCCTTTCGGGAGTACAAGCGGCGATTCAAACGTAATCACCGCAGAACCCTGCGTTCTCTTTGCTCCTGCGTAGTTAGTACATGACAATGTTCCCGTTGCTACAGGCTGGTCGCCGTAATATACCGTTGCAAGGGTATTTTCTGCGACAGCAATTGCTCCGTCAAATGTGAAGCCTACTTCGCTAATAGGGTACCATATCGGGCGGTTACCGATAGTACACTGCTCCGGAACAAGGCCAGAGGCTAATCCCTTCAATGCAGACATTGAAGCCATTATTGAAAGAAGACATAAAAAGGTAATTCTTTTCATAAGTTTTCTTGATTTATGGCCTACGCCATAAAACATTTTATGACGTAGACCGGTTAATTTATCTGCGAGGAGTGTTTATTACAGCTTTATAAGCATCAATAAGACCGTAACCGTAATATTCGTTCCAAGTTCCGTATGCTTTCTTTGTACTGTAAGATATGTTACCTACCTTTTTGGCATTTTTGGCTATAATTTCACGAACTTTTCTTGCAGTCAAAGAAGGATTACGTTCTAGAATCTAGGCTGCAAGCCCTGCAACATGGGGGCAAGCCATAGAAGTTCCGCCCATTCTTGCTATTTGATTATTCCTTATTGTTGATAGGATGTCGCTTCCCGGAGCTGTCACAAAAGATTCGGTCCATGTCCAGAACTTCTTGCCAGCGTCCCGTCAATTGTCATATTTGCCACAGCCAACACGTCTTGACTATAATCCCCAGGGTAAGAAATTGTTCCATACGTGTTACCGGCAGATTTTACAAATACGCATCCTTTACCTTCGCGTCCTCTTGTGACAGCACTGTCAATGGCATGTTCAAGCAATTCCTTTATCTTCAGATTATACCCAAGATGCATAAATTGGTTCTGTTCGATTATGTCACAACCATTTTCCGCTGCTATTGTCTGGAGTTTTGGATAATCGTCGGCCGATTTCAGCTGTACGTTGAGATATCCGTTCGGTATAAGTTCGTTGCCATTCTCCGACTTGTAACATTGTTGTATGCTTACATTTTTTGAAGCGTTTGCAGATATTGCGTTCTTGATAGTTGTGGATGAAGCTAGTTCATACACTCTGATGAGGCTTCGTGAGTCAGAGATTGTATTAACGAGAGTGAAACCTTTTGAAGGAGTGAGGGGCGTGTTCTCCGATATTGGAGAAATCGACACTATTTTTGTAGCGTCTTCTTTCAGCGGCACTTTTGAACCACGATAGTAGTAGAAACTATCCTGCGCCGACATGGAAACTGTCAGGCATAGTACCGTTACCATAAATGTGATGAACTTCTTCATAATTGGGGCTTATTTGATCATTATTTTTTGATTACCTTAAATTAGCAGATAAATAATTCTAATTAAAAGCAAGT
>CALBJK010000153.1 GCA_937892695.1 uncultured Prevotella sp. | reverse complement strand
TCCGTCCGACTCGCTGGTATAAATCGGTTTAACCGTCGCGTCTGTGTAAATCATCTGGAAAAGCTCACGCTCCTCTTCTACTATGGGACTAAAACTTTCGTCAGAGGCGAAACTGATCACCCCTGACGAATATGTGTCTGTGCGTCCGTCCTTTCGCTTCGAGTTAGAGCACGAAGCGAAAATGGCGGCGCATAGTGTTAATCCTACAAAAATGTAAGATAATTTTTTCATTACTAAAATATTACTGTAATCTGAATGTTACCGGCACCTGATATTTCACACGTACTGCCGAGCCATTCTGCTTACCTGGGTTCCAACGAGGCATGCTCTTAACAACGCGCGAAGCTTCACGATCCAGAGACGGGTCTACAGAACGTATTACCTGCACGTCGGTGATTGAGCCGTCACGTTCTACAACGAAGCCTACTACTACTCGACCCTGGACGCCGTTCTCGGCTGCCACTGTCGGATAGTGTACGTTGCTACGGAGATAGTCCATCAGAGCTGCGTCACCGCCAGGGAACTGAGGCATCTGCTCAACGATAGTGAACACCTTGTTCTCAGCTTCAACCTTTGGAGGTTCAGGCTGGGCGATAAGCTCTTTAGCTTTCAGTATTTCACCGCCGGCATCATCGTTACCTTTCACGTCGAAAGAACCGATGGCAGCCTTGTTTGACATCAACTGATCCTGAGTTTTCATTTCCTCTTCGGGCTTTACTTCCTCATCCTTCTTGATGACAGGTGCAGTGAACTTCACCGAACTCTTGACACGCTCGACAACCTTTTCTGGTTCCTTGAACTCTATCTTCTTCTGCTTTACCTCTGCCTTTTTCTTAGGCTGATCGAGAGCAGAGAGTTCTGCAACCTGAGTCTGGGCCACCTTGCGTGCGTTCTCGTCAACGATGGTCTTAATGGCCATGAAGGCGAAAGCCAGAGCTGCAACGACTACAACGAAAATAATAGACAGAACATTTCTCTTGGAAGTACCTCTACGAAGTCTGTATGCTCCGTACGCCTGGTTACGCCCGGCGAACACCAGGTTGGTCCAGTCGTTTGAAATCAAATCAATCTTTGACATTGTCTTCTTGATTTTAACTGTTAAACATTAACCGGCAATACTTACTCCACAACGCCAGCCTTCTTCAGAAGTTTGGCATCATTGTCGTTAATCTTGTCGATCACGTACTTACCAATACTGCATATCTGCATTTCGTCGAGAGCGTCTACGAGGTTCTTGTAAGAGGCATTGTCGGTAGCCTTGATGATGATGGTCATGGTCGAAATCTTTTCACCGTTTATCTCACCGGCTTTGATTTTCGAGAGTTCCTTGTTGTAAATCGAATCGGGCATAGCCTTGGGATTTGCCAACTTCTTCTCATCAAGTTTTGCCTTTGCCATCATTACCTGCTGCACAGGCTGCGTACCGTCTTCGGTCACATGTGAAATCATGACCTTACGAATACCGTCCTTACCCCATGTGGTGGGTTTCAGACAAGAGGGATCGTCATACTTAGGCTGACCTGCGACGTAATAAATTTTATTATTAGCAGCGAGGTAAATCGTGATAGTGTACGATGCCTTAGTCACTGACTTGTCTGCGTCGTTCAAGTTCTTATCATTACTCGGCATACTCAATTCCATTGTCTGAGGCTTGGCCAAAGATGTACAGAGCATGAAGAAGGTGATAAGAAGCATCATCATGTCCACCATAGGCGTAAAGTCGACGCGGACATTGATTTTCTTCTGTTTGCTTGCTTTCTGTTTTGCCATTCTTTAGTCCTCCTGTTTTTTGTATTGAGTAATGAGGTAGTAACGGTTCTCAGACATATCCTGAAGTTCGGACATGACCTTCTTGACAACCTTGTACGGAGTTCCCTGGTCGGCCTTGATGGCAAGCTTAATGTCAGGGTTGACATTGCGAGCCTCGGTCACCCAGAGCTGGAACTCACTCTTGCCCTTCGTACCGTTTGTAACGATACTGTCAGTAGGAATGCCTTCTTTCTTGAGAGCGTCTGCCATAGCGTGCGCGTCGAGCGACAGGTAGGCAGAGAGTTTCTCCATAGGTACTCCCCACATAGCGTCTTTCTGGAACTTGGCCATCTGCTGTTTGTTCAGCGACACACCGAACTGTCCGGTCATTCCTGACAGAACATCAAGCATCTGACGCTGGTTGTCCATGCTCATGAACACCTTTCCGTCTTTTGCGACCAGAATGTTCAGCACGTCTTTCTCAGGCACTTTAATCTCCGACACCGAACCTGGGGTAACTACCTTTACCGGCTCATTCTTCACGAACGTAGATGTCAACATGAAGAAGGTCAGAAGGAGCACCATCACGTCCGACATTGGAGTCATGTCTATCCAGACGTCGTTCTTCTTAATTTTTACTTTACCCATAGCGATAAAATTTTAAAGGGTTAGTAGAAATTAAGCTTCTTCTGTGTGATTGGCT
>CALBJK010000152.1 GCA_937892695.1 uncultured Prevotella sp. | reverse complement strand
ATGCTTACAAGAACCAGAGCTATGGTGCTGCGCACAATAAGGTATGGTGACTCTCAGCTCATAGTCGATATGATTACAGACGAGTTTGGCCGTCTGACTTTCATGCAACGCATACCTAAGACGAGCCGGTCTAAAGTAAAGAAACAAATCTTGCAGCCGCTCAACATTCTCGATATCATCTTCGATTATCGTCCAAACATCAAGATGCAACACATAAAGGATGCGTCGTCAGCATTTCCGTTCATATCCATACCCTTCGACCCCAAAAAGATGGCAATGGGCATGTTCATAGCCGAGTTCCTCTATTATGCCACACGTTCAGAACAGGCAGACAGGCCCCTTTTCAAGTATATAGAGGACAGCATGAGATGGCTCGACACAAGCACGGCAGCATGCTCAAACTTCCACATTGTGTTTCTGATGCACCTCACGATGTTCGTGGGATTCTATCCCAACACCGAACATGGCACGACCGATTACTATTTCGACTTGCGCAGCGGATGTTTCACGTCCCGACCTCCGTTCCACTCCGACTTTCTTCTGCCCGACGAAGCCTGCAAGATAGAATTACTAATGCGCATGAGCTACGCCACAATGCATCTGTTCCGTTTCACCCGCGAAGAGCGCAACCGCTGCATTAACATTATAATAAAGTACTACCGTCTGCACGTGCCTGACTTTCCTGAACCGAAATCACTCGCGGTGCTCAGAGAAGTATTTGAATGAAGAGATTTATACAAAGGCGGTCTAATACAAAACAGACCACAAAACGGCATAAATAAAACGCACTTACTTCCCATAATAGCAGAAAGGTAAGTGCGTTTTATTATTTTAGCAGAAGGCTATGTCAGGCCAGAAGCTTCTTGACAATCGTCGATATTGCGCGGCCGTCGGCTTTGCCGGCAAGCTGCTTCGAAGCTACACCCATGACTTTGCCCATGTCTTTCATGCCCTGCGCGCCGATAGAAGCCACTATCTCTTTGACGGCCGCTTCGAGTTCGGCCTCGCTAAGGGGCTTAGGCAGATATTCTTCGATAATCTTGGCCTGGGCCAGTTCCTCGTCGGCAAGGTCTTGGCGGTTGTTGTCGATGTAGGTCTGGGCAGTCTCATGTCCCTGCTTGGCGAGTTTCTGTAATATCTTCATGGCATCGGCATCTTCGAGCTTGTCATTGGCTCCGGGAGCTGTCTTTGCTTCGATAAATACTTTCTTGATGTTGCGCAAGGTTTCCAGACGCACCTTGTCGCGGGCTTTCATAGCCGATTTGATGTCTTCACTTATTTTCTCGTAAAGTGCCATAATTATTTGTTGTATTAATCCTTATCCGAAACTTATCACACCCCGAACAGGTTGTTCACCTTCTTTTTTCGCCACGTCGTTCTGAGCCAGACCGTCACCTGCCTGGCTGCGTATATCTTCGAGCATCTGGCGGGTGCGTTTATATGTCGGTGTGTTTTCAACGGCAAGTATTACCTCTTCGTTGTCGAGATCGTCCGAATGGAACAGATATATGTGCGGACGATGTTTGTATTGAGTGCCGCCACCTTCGCGACCATAATAACGGTTGCGGCGGTTGACACGGTCGATGACCTTCTCTTGTTCGCGGGCAAGACGATCGGCATCCTCCTGGGAATGTTTTTTCAGGTGGTTGTTCATGCCGTCCACATTCTCTATTCCGAAACCTGTAGCGAGAATGGTGACCTTCACCTTCTTGCCCAGATCGGGGTCGAGAGCTATTCCCCATTTTATTTCGAAGCCATTGTCGAACTTGGCCATGAAGTCGTTGACATCGTTCATCTCCTCCATCATAAGTCCCGCATTCGCGCCTTTTTCGTTACAGAAGTTGATGCTGAGCAATATCTTCTTGGAATTGAATACGTCGTTGTCGTTGAGCAACGGCGAGTTGAGAGCGTCTTCTATGGCTTTCTTCACGCGTCCTTCGCCTTCTCCGTATCCGGTACTCATAATGGCTACGCCACCATCTTTGAGAACCGTCTTCACATCGTTGAAGTCGAGATTTATAAGTCCGTGGTTGGTTATGATTTCTGCAATGCTCTTCGCCGCTACGCTGAGCGTGTCGTCGGCTTTGCCGAAAGCGTCAAGGACTGTAAGGTCAGGATATATTTCGCGCAGACGCTCGTTGTTGATGACAAGCAAAGCGTCTACATGTTTCGACATTTCCTCAACGCCGTCGAGAGCCTGGTCTATCTTGCGGTCGCCCTCGAAACGGAACGGTATTGTGACAATACCGACAGTGAGAATACCCAGCTCTTTTGACACACGGGCTATGACAGGGGCTGCTCCGGTACCGGTGCCGCCACCCATCCCGGCTGTGATAAAGGCCATCTTAGTACCGTCACTAAGCATACGCTTGATGCTTTCCAGACTTTCCTCAGCGGCCATTCGGGCTTTTTCAGGTTTGTTTCCGGCTCCCAGCCCTTCCTTGCCAAGTTGCAGATGGATTGGCACAGGAGAGTCGTTAAGAGCCTGATTATCGGTGTTGCACAGCACGAATGAAACATCGTGTATGCCTTCACGATACATGTGATTGACGGCATTACCGCCACCACCTCCTACTCCGATTACTTTTATTATATTGTTTCTAGTCTCCGTAGGGCCAAAGTCGACCATCAGGGAGTCGGGGTTTGTTGTTGCTCCATTGCCATTTCTATTATTAGAAGCGGCAACACTGTTGTTTTTATCTTCAGGCATAATGTAAGTTCCTTTTATTTGACTATACCGGTCATCATGTCGTCAGTTTTCCGGTTCTACCATTTTATGGAAGAAGTCCTTCGTCTTGCGCATTGTCTTGTTGAACCAAGAATTACGTTTGCGCTCTTCTTCCTTGCGCTTGAGTTCGGCCTCTTCCTCTTCTATGCGTTTGAGTTCAGCTTCCTCCTCCTTACGTTTACGCTCTTCATCTTCCTTTCGTCTGCGTTCTTCATCCTCTTCGGCAGAATTCTTCTGTACTGTTCTTCCCGATTGCATCATGCTTCCGGGTGCACGCTGGGACTGTGTCGGTTCGCCTTCCGGATTGAACAACGTGTTATTGACATCGCCTCCGGCACAATTCATATTGCCTGCTGCCACCAGACTCAGCACAGTGTTCATTGTTGCATCGCGAGGGAGCGTCACCTTAGAGTTGGCCACAGTGACGTTGAACGATACAAATTTGGCCACACGCACCTTGTCGATGTGGGTCTTGCGGCGGAAAGCGGTTTCTATATTAGGCATGTTAGAACCACCGCCAGTAAGGACGATGCCGCCGAGTATCTTGTCGGTGTACTCAGTAGGGACTTGGAACCATACGTTCTCTATGATTTCCTCCAGACGGGCCTCAACGATTTCGATAAAGAGTGTACTGTCAATAGAACGGTCGTCGTTGACGCGCAGATGTAAAGATTTGTCGATGTCTGCACTGTCAGTGTAAGCCGAAGCAAACTTTAGCTTCATGCGTTCGGCTTCGTTTTCATCTATCTGAAGCGACTCGATATCTTTCGTAATGTTGTTGCTTCCCAGAGGAATCACCGACAAATGGCGCAGTATGTCACGGTAGTACAAAGCCACTGTGGTAGTTTCGGCGCCGAGGTCAACCAGCAGACATCCTGAGCGGCGTTCGTTTTCGGTCAGTACACTGTCGGCCAGTGTCACAGCTGAAAGGAAAGTATCGGCAATGGCTATGCCGGCCATGTCAAAGCACCGTTTAAGACTGTTGTAGAACGACCGTCTGCAAAGGATATTGAGGAAGTTGGCCTCAAGCCGTGAAGCTTGTATGCCTACGGGATCAAGCTGCAGTTGGGTGTCGACACGGAATTCTTGTATTATTGCATCGAGAATTTTGGCATCGGGATAAGTCATGGCACGGTTGGCATCCATCAGTTCATTCACCATAGCTTGTGTAACGATGGTCTCTGGCGGAAGATTCTTTCCGATGACATTTTTTATGCCACGCACGCTTTGTCCGCCCAGTCCTACGTAGACCTGTGAGATTTCCGTTCCTAACGAAGTTCTCAGTCGACTGATGATATTCGTCAGACATTGAGCTGTCTTGTCGATGTTGTACACAACACCTTTGCGTATGCACGAAGAGGAATCTTCCCTGACGACAGCCAGAACGGAGATGCTGCCATCTGTGTTCTTCTTTCCTGCTATGCCGGTAATCTTAGAAGACCCCAGCCCTATTGCTACTATGAATTCCTTTGCCATACGTATTTTCCAATTTTATCTTAGTTTCTTTTTTGTTTCTTTTGGAGAACGTTTATTGTCTTTTCTTTCTGAAGTCATGCTCTTCCTGCGGCTGTGTTCAGTGTCTGACATCTCCTTGTTACGCGAAACGATCCGAGATGGTTCATCGATTTTTCCACGACTCTCACGTTTCTCTCTTGCCTCGCTCTCGGCATTGGCCTGAGCAGACGGTTCACTCTCCGCCGCATTGCCCGTTTCAACAGTCATGTCCGTATCCGATGGCTTGGCTTCAGTCTTAGGACGGTGCAAATCACGACGGCGGCAAATTATCTGGTTGTCAAACTCCAGATTTATGTAAGAATACTTGTTCCATCCGGCTTGTGACAGACCGTATTTATAAAATTTATCCAGCCGCGCCATCTTCTTGTCCACAAAGTCGGCCACCTGTTTGTCTCTCCAGACTCCGCGCCGAGGATCGGGCAGATGTCCGAGATATACTATGTGGTCGCCCACCCGAGGAACGATTTCTATACCGCCGTCGGGCGTGACATTTATTTGTTCTATCAGATTTTTCCACAAGTCATTGCCCATGACCGCCTTGCCGAATGGAGCCAGACTGCGGGTGGCGAAATGTCGGCTGATATTCCCCGTGGCGATGATGAGGTCACTGGTATAGTGGGTGTTAGGCATTATCTTGTTCTTGTCGTCCACATAGTAGTCGTCGCCGTTGTCGGCTTTGACACGAATGACGGGCATGAGCTGGGTAACGGTTATGTCGACCTTGCCGCTATTGGTCTTATAGCACTCTGCCGTACGGATAAACGGACTCGACTTCAGCACATTCTCTATCTTTCGGGCATCTACATAGCGCATTGGACGCCCCAGTGGATAAAGCCGTTCGGCTATGAGCCGATGTTTTACCTCTTTGGCAGAGATAAAGCCGTTTGTAGCTCCGTCAGAAATGTTGATGTCCACTTTTTCACACACCGCCCGGTCGTCGAAGCGTTTGTCAAACGCTCCGAAAGCCATAATCAGATAACCTGCCAGAACGAGGTCGATGACTATGATAAAGGTTTTCTTCCAGGGGATGCGTGTCACTCTATTTACCGGAATTTAGCTTTTCTTCAAGTATCTTGGTCATCTGTGGGACATAGTTGTCGAGGTCGCCTGCACCGAGAACGATGAGTACATCGAAGTCACGCTTGCGTACAAGGTCGAGCACATCTTCCTTATGAATCATGCTCTTCTCTATACCAGGACGCAGATTGTCGTAAATCAGCTTACTTGTCACTCCTGGAATTGGAGCTTCTCGTGCAGGATAGATATCACAGAGAATCACTTCGTCGAGCAGACTGAGTGCTTCGGCAAACTCCTTATAGAAGTCGCGTGTGCGGGTATAAAGATGTGGCTGGAAGATAGCCGTTATCTTACGGTTGCGATAGAGCTCGCGGATACTCTTCGCACTTTGCATTATCTCTTTCGGATGGTGGGCATAGTCAGACAGGAAGACCATGCGGTCGTTCTTTATCTTGAAGTCGAACCGACGTTCAACGCCTTTATAGGTTTTCATTCCATAGCGCAGCTCATCGGCCGTGCAACCGTTGAGTTGAGCCAGAGCCATGGCTGCAACACCGTTTTCAATGTTTACAGGAACAGGCTGGCCTAGTTCTATACCACACACGGTTTCGACAGGCGAAACAAAGTCGAACGTTATTTCGCCGTTGTCTATTTTGATGTTTTCGGCATGGAAATCGCCACTGTCGCGGCTGTATTCGTATACTTTCACTCCGGGTTGCACATCTTGCTTCATCTCCAAGTCCCGATGTATGATGAGCGCACCACCCGGCTGAATGAGCGTAGTGTAATGGCGGAAGCTCTCAAGATAGGCTTCCTTCGTACCGTAGATATCGAGATGGTCGGGGTCGGTGGCTGTGATGACACTCATCCACGGGCGCAACCAGTGGAACGAGCGGTCGAATTCATCGGCTTCGATAACGACATAATCGCTCGTGTCAGAAAGAATGTAATTGGTTCCGTAGTTTTTGGAAATACCTCCGAGGAAGGCATTACAGTCAACGTGACTCTGGTGCATGATGTGTGCGCACATGGTCGACGTGGTGGTCTTGCCGTGAGTGCCTGCGACACAAAGTCCTTTATGAGTACGGGTAAGTGTTCCTAGCACTTGGGCGCGTTTTTCTATTGTGAAACCGTTGTCCCTGAAATATACGAGTTCTTTGTGCCGGACAGGAACAGCCGGGGTGTAGACAACCAGACATGATGCGGGATTCTTGCAGGCATGAGGTATCTCGTCGACATTCTCTTCGTAGTGGATAAGCATTCCTTCTTTTTCCAACTGGCGTGTCAGCACCGAAGGTGTTCTGTCATAACCTGCTACGACAACACCCTTGCGTAAGAAGTAGCGGGCAATGGCACTCATGCCTATGCCTCCAGCTCCTACGAAATACACTGCTTTAATATCCTTTAATTCCATCAGAATTGTATGATTTGTTTTGTTATTTTCCTTTGCTTTCTGCCAGCCGTATAACTTCGTCGGCTATGACATCGGCTGAATTTGCTTTACCTAATTTCTTTATATTCGCGGCAAGCTGCTGCAGGCGGACATCGTCCTTTACTGTCTTTACAGCAAGAGCCAGCAATGTCTGCGGAGCATCGCTGTCTTTCACGTATATGGCTGCATCTTTATTGACAAGAGCCATTGCGTTCTTGGTCTGGTGGTCTTCGGCCACATTTGGCGACGGCACCAGTATGACAGGTTTGCCTATGAGACAGAATTCACTTATAGAACTGGCTCCGGCACGGCTGATTACAAGGTCAGCAGCTTTGTAGGCTGCTCCCATATCACTGATGAAGTCCATAACCTTTAGCATTGGCAATGGTTTATGAGCCTTCAGCCGTTCGTTGATAGAAGCGTTGTAATATTTTCCTGTCTGCCATATAAACTGCACTCCGCTTTCCTCTACAAGGTCGAGATGTTGCATGACGCTTTCATTGACAGTACGTGCTCCGAGACTGCCACCGACAATGAGGATTGTCTTCTTCGTCGGGTCAAGTCCGAACTGGCGCACAGCCTCTTCTCTGGTCTGTTTGGTTTCGAGCAACGACTGACGCACGGGATTGCCGGTCTTTATTATTTTGTCGGCCGGGAAGAAACGTTCCATTCCGTCGTAGGCTACGCATATCCTGTCAACCTTGTGAGCCAGGTGCTTGTTGGTCACTCCGGCGTATGAATTCTGTTCTTGAATCAGACAGGGGATGCCCATCGAGCTGGCAGCATCGAGCGTAGCGCCACTGGCATAGCCTCCCACTCCGACAGCTACGTCAGGACGGAAGTCGCGGATGGTCTTGCGCACCATGCTCTTGCTTCTAAGAAAGTCGATTACGACACCTATATTCTTCAACGACCACAGAGGACGATGAAAACCTTTAACAGGCAAACCGATAATCTTGTATCCTGCAGCCGGAACACGCTGCATTTCCATACGGTCACTCGCTCCGACAAACAATATTTTGGCATCGGGGCGTTTTACCTTGACGGCATTAGCGATAGACACAGCCGGGAAGATGTGGCCGCCCGTTCCGCCACCGCTGACGATGACTCTTAATTCTTTATCCATAACAACATGTTGTTTCAACTCACAAAGTTAATCATTTTTTTTCAAATGACTATTTTTATTCGACTAATTAGCCTATCATACAGGCATAATGGATCTTCTGCGACTTTATGTTGTGCGCCACAGTCCCCATTCGAATAATCGCAATCATGCCTGCCCAGACGACGACCTTACTGTATCGTCTTGCCGTCGTTTGGCCGAACGGCTGACACTGAGAATAGCTCCGACATAAACACAATTGATTATCGTAGAAGTACCGCCCTTGCTTATCAGCGGCAACGGCTGGCCTGTTACTGGTACCAGGCCTACTGCCACACACATATTGAACAGTGCTTGTGTGACAAGAAGCAAGGCAAACCCCATTGACAGGAAAGCAGGGAAATTGTTCTCACACTGACTTGCTATCCGGCCTGTACGGAAAAGCAGTATGATATAAAGCATCGCAACAAAAAACGCACCGACTATTCCCATTTCTTCGATAATGATAGAATAGATGAAGTCGGAAAATGCCTGAGACAAAAAGTCGCGTTCTTCCGAATTGCCTGGACCTTTGCCTGTAATGTTAGACGAGGCTATGGCGATATTGGCATGAGCCACCTGTGCATCCTTGTCGAGATCAATGTCAGCAGGAGTTATCTGATTCTTGTTGTTGGCCGAACTTGTGAATTTGTCGATACGGGTCTTCCATGTATCTAGACGGTGGAAAAAGCCACCCCTGCTTTCTTTTTGCGGCGTAATGGTGGCTTCTACATGTGTGGTGTCATTGCGGTCTGACGTAGAAAGGTCGGTTCCGAAGGCCATGGCTGCGCTGAAAAAGACAACCACAAATATCAACGTGACACCGAGCAAAGCTCCGAGCTGACGGACAGGGACTCGCCCTATAAGCATCATCATGAAGACAACGGCACATAGCAGCGCCGCCGTGGAAAAGTTCTCTATAAAAATGAATGGTATGATAGTAGCGCAGACAACGAGTATATATCCGAAAGCCTTCTTGTCGGCGCCCTGGTCGGTCTGCATCGCACTCAGAATCTGAGCTGTAGCAAGAACGAGTGTCCCCTTGGCTATCTCGGAAGGCTGTATCTGCAAACCTAAAAGCGGAATGTCTATCCATCGTCGCGAACCGTTAACCATGTCGCCGAACAATGCCAGATACACCAGCGAGACAATCGAAGTAAGGAGAAGAAAAGGAGTGGCCATTTTGAAGACACGACATGGAATATTGAGTGTCACAATCATACAAAACACACCGACTGCAAGCAGCCCGATGTGCTTTAAGATCGGAGCAATGTAGTTGCCACCCTTGTAAGTCAGCTGAGACGATGCCGAATAGACCTCGACGATGCTGATGATGCAAAGGAAGAAGAACACCATCCATATAACTTTATCTCCCTTGAATATGTTGCCTAAAGTCTTGCCCATCTAAGTAATCTTCAAAATTTAAAAGATACTAGCAGTCATTCTATATCAAGCCATAACTCATTCGGCTTTACTGTTTCGCCAGTGCCCTGACGAGGGTCTTGAACTGGTCGCCACGGTCTTCCATATTCCTGAACAGGTCGAAACTGGCGCAGCAGGGACTGAGAAGCACTGTGTCACCAGGACGGGCCATAGAATGGCAGGCAGCTACACAATCTTTCATCGAATGGGTATCGCGCACGGGAATGCCCAGTTGGTCGAAGAAGCCATGAAGTTTTGTATTGTCGGCTCCAAGATAGACTATCCCTACGCACTTTTTCCTGACCATGTCCTTTATTTCATTGTAGTCGTTACCCTTATCTTTTCCGCCAAGAATGAGGACTACGGGTGTGGTCATGCTTTCAAGAGCATACCAGCAAGCATCCACGTTGGTGGCTTTAGAGTCGTTGACATACTGCACTCCGTCTACATTGCATACTTTCTCCAAACGATGTTCCACACCGGGGAAATCGCCCAGACTCTTGCGTAAGACATCAGCGTCTATTCCGACAATGTCCGAAGCTATTCCTGCGGCAAGCGAATTGTAGACATTATGCTTGCCCTGAAGGCTCAGGCCGTTACGGTCCATGCTGAAAGGAACCGGCTTTTCTATCTTGTATTGGCCGTCTTCGATATATCCGGCACTTCCGTTTTCTTTAAGTTCAGAGAATGGATACTGTACGGCCTTGATGTCATGCTTCTTCAGTTCGCGTTGTATGATAGGGTCGTCGTTCCAGTAGATGAACGCGTCGTCGGCAGTCTGGTTCTGTATGATGCGGAATTTTGCGTTGACGTAGTTCTGCATACAATAGTCGTAACGGTCGAGATGGTCGGGCGTGATATTGAGCAGGACGGCAACATTGGCACGGAAGTCATACATGTTGTCGAGCTGAAATGAACTTAGTTCTATGACATAATATTCGTGAGGGTCTTCGGCCACCTGAAGAGCCAGCGAACGCCCGATGTTCCCGGCCAGACCGGCATCGTAGCCTGCTGCCTTGAATATGTGATATATGAGCGACGTTGTGGTGGTCTTGCCGTTGCTTCCGGTGATACATATCATCTTTGAATCGGTGTAACGGCCGGCAAATTCTATTTCGCTTATTATGTGAATGCCTTTGGCCATAACCTTCTGTATCATCGGAGCCTCTTTTGGTATGCCTGGACTCTTGATTATCTCGTCGGCTGAAAGGATTTTTTCTTCTGTATGATGTCCTTCCTCCCAATCTATACAGTGGTCGTCGAGAATCTTCTTGTATTTGTCCTTTATTGCGCCCATGTCACTGACAAATACGTCAAAACCTTTTTTCTTTGCCAGTACAGCAGCACCTGCACCGCTTTCTCCGGCACCCAGAACAACTATTCTTTTCATTTTTATTTTATTTATGTGGCAATCGGCACACTGTCCGGTTTACCTTATTTTCAATGTTATGATTGTAAGCGCGGCAAGAATGATAGAAACGATCCAGAAACGGATGGTAATCTTCGATTCGTGTATCGCACCTTTTGGTTTCCTTATGAGATAATGGCAATCGGGGTCGAGTTGCGACTGCTGCGTACGGAAATTGTCATGTATCGGTGTGCGTTTGAATATGCGCTGCTTCACGCCGTGGCGTTTGCCTATCTTATAATAGTACACTTGCAGTATTACGCTCAGACTCTCGACAAAGAATATGCCACACAGTATCGGCAGCATCAGTTCTTTATGGATAATGATGGCCGAGACGGCTATAATGCCTCCGATGGTGAGCGAACCTGTGTCGCCCATGAACACCTGGGCAGGATAAGCGTTGTACCATAAGAATCCTATCATCGCCCCGACAAAAGCACACATGAACACCACAAGTTCCTGCGACCCTGGAATGTACATTATGTTCAGATAGGCGGCAAATTCTATGTGACTGCTCACGTAGGCCAGAATGCCTATCGCCACACCGATGATAGCAGAATTGCCGGCACACATTCCGTCCATACCGTCGTTGAGATTGGCACCGTTAGAGACAGCTGTCACGACAAATATGGTCATTATGACAAACAGTATCCATCCGGCTGCCGTCTTGTACTTTCCGCAGAACGACATTATGTTTGAATAGTCGAGGTTATGCCCCTTGACAAACGGTATGGTGGTCTTTAGCGACTTGCGGGCTTCGGCACGGTGCTTGACAACCATTTCGTGGTTTTGGCGTTCAACGGCAAGATTTTCGTTCATCTTCACGTCGGGCGACGACCACAACACCAGTCCTACAATCAGTCCGATACCTATCTGGCCGACAATCTTGTAACGGCCTTTCAGCCCTTCCTTGTTGCGACGGAAAATCTTGATGTAGAGATCGGAAG
>CALBJK010000151.1 GCA_937892695.1 uncultured Prevotella sp. | reverse complement strand
TCACTGCTACGCAAAAACGAAGCCTTCACCTTTTTCCCGGTCAACGGTCCGGAACAAACCAGAACATCGCAGCGCAACACCTTGCCACTGACGGCAGGACTGCTCACGACAATGCCTTCATATTCGGCAGGGGAGCAAGACAGCACTACCTCGTTGTGCTTCTCATAAGCCGTCACAAGCCATGAGCCAAGACAGAACGCAGCCGCCATAAGCATACAACCCTGCAATAACGGATGCCTTCCACAGAACAGAAAGCCAGCCATTGCTACGGCCATAGCCACAATATAAGCCACAACAGGAACGTCGCCAAACAGCGCATCGCCCGTAGCGATGCCCAAAGCAAGCATCACCGCCACACGCAGAAGCGGAAACAGCTGTATGCGTCCGTTAACCCTCATGGCTCATCCGGCCTTATATGAAACATTTGCTATTCGTAATCGTCGATGACATTGTTGACAAAGTCCATCATCGGCTTGCCCACTTCGAACACCTTTATCATCTCGTCGAGCCAGCGGTCGCCCTCATAGAATGTGTCTGGCACAACCTTCCAACAGCAATAGTCCTTCATCCTCAGATATTCGATAAACTCGTAGTCGCGCGGAAAGTCGCCTGCCGGACATGTCTTCAGCATCTCCAGCCCGAAACCTTTCTTCGAAGACGAGTCCCATGTACCCTCACCGGGACGGCCGAAGAAGTTGACAAACCGTTCGTTCTCCACACATTTGCGCCATTCGTCTATGTTGCCCATAATCTCGTTGCGGCAAGCTGTAAGCACCTTGGTCGGCAACCAGTAGTTGCCGCACGACAGCAGACAGTGGCCGGGTTCGAGATGTATGTAGTAGCCGCCGTGCAGTGCCTTCTTGCCGTGGGCGGCGATGTATGCTCCGAGATGATTCTTGTAGGGCGACTTGTCCGGCGAGAACCGCGTGTCACGATAGAAACGGTAGGTTGCGTCCTTCACCGTCACGTGGGCGACGCTCGGGTCCAGGGCGGCCAGCCTGACAATGGCCTTGGCTACGCCTTCTTCAAAGTCGGCCTTTACTGCAAGATATTCGTCGCGATGTGCCGCAAACCATTCGCGGTTGTTATTGGCCGTCACATCTTTTAGAAACTGAAGTATTCGTTTTGCATCCATAATGGTAAAATCAATTTATTCAAGTTTCGGGTCGTAATTTACTTTCTGTAGGGACGCACGGCTCGTGCGTCCGTTTTTGTTCGAAAGAGAGAAAGTGGAAGAGGAGCAATCCCCTCCCCCTCACGGCCTCATTCCAACTTAGAACCGGCAATCAGCTTAGGACATACATCGGCCAGTCCGCATTTTGCGCAGTGGGGTTTCTGGCTTGTACATACGTAGCGTCCATGCAGCAACAGCCAATGATGAGCCTTGGGTATGTCGTCTTGC
>CALBJK010000150.1 GCA_937892695.1 uncultured Prevotella sp. | reverse complement strand
TTCGGCCATTGAATATCGGATTCAATGGCTTCTTTCAGCACCAATCCTATTTTCTCAACCACACCTGTTACAAGGGCGTTCCCCATTAGAAAAGCCCTCCTGATATCAGATGCTCCTATCGTATGATTGTCGGGAAACATGTTAAGCCGTTCCAGTTCGATCGGAGTGAGCCTACGGTAACGTCCGTTTGGGGTCTTTACGACGTGTTTGAAGCGTGACGGTCCCTTCCCGCCTTCTCCTGTTATTATGGTTCGTGACGGTTTTTCGGGGTCGTCGGGAAAACTCATGCTACCTTCCGAATATTTATATTCAAAGCCATCAGCACTAATTCTTGTTTCTTTCTTTCCACCTTTTAGGTATTTCCATCGTGGAAGGTCTTCATCAGAGATAAAGAAATCCTCGGGCACATCGTTATCGTCCACGAGTATCTGGTTTAGCGAAATGTGCATTCCGTCATATTCGGGAACGGTAGCGACAGTGCACACTTGTCTGTCCGACATTATCCCGGTGTTCTCAAACGTGTATTTCTTCGGTCCGGTATTGAAGTTTTCGGAAACTTCCTCCAGTCTGCCTTTTATGGTGAATTGCCTGACTGTAGCTTTTTCTTTCCTTATTACAGGAAATGCAGTAGCAATGATACCGTTTTTCAGAATCCACTGTTCTTTGTCCCTTACGTTGTGTGTAAGCTGCGTGTCATGTCTGTAAGCTACGATGTAAGTGCGTCGTCGCCGTTGTGGCATACCGTATTCTGCGGCGTTTATAACTCTCCATTCAACTGTGTAGCCTAAGTCGCTCAGTGACGATAATATTAGTGCGAAATCGCGTCCGCGCTGCTTCGCAGGCGATTTCAATAACCGGTCTACATTTTCGAAGAACAGATATCGAGGTTTTTCTTTGCTTTCTGATATGATTCTATATATTTGCCACCACAACACGCCTTTCTTCCCTTCGATGCCGCCCGAATGTTTCAACGTTGTAGCCACTGAATAGTCTTGGCAAGGAAATCCCCCAACGAGCAGGTCACATGTCGGTATCTCCTCTGTCGGTACTGTGGCAATGTCCTTGTTGCTGTGGCCTTCATTGCCAAATTGTCGGCAATATATGATTGATGCGTCCTGACGTTTTGTCGTAGGTTCCCATTGATTGCTCCATATTGTCTTGTATTTGTTGGAAGCCCTTTCCAGTCCTATACGGAAACCGCCTACTCCGGCGAACAGTTCGACGACACGTATGTCCCCGTCTTTTGTTGTGCCTTTGTTGCCGCTTTTGAAGAGCTCAGTCTGTATGAACTTCGGCCTTGTAGCTTTGCAATAGTCGGCTATCGGTTCACACAACTTGTGCCCTAACATATCATCTTTGTCTGTATATCTATTCTCTTTCATGTGTCATTCGTTGTCGTTTCCAAACAGTCTTTTCCAATCGTCACCGTATGCCTGCTTTATTGTTTCCCTTACGTAGTCTCTGTTAAACCAATATGCCTTTTTAGGTACCTCTATGCCGCTTTTCGGACTGTAGCACTTGTCACCGGAGTTTTGTGCTTTCGGACGTACATGGAACATCCTTCCGTCCCTCTGTTTCCAGAAAGTGTTGTTGCCGTCCTGCAGAGTGTCGGATGTCACATTCTGGCGTATGTTTTCCCAATACGCCTTTGCTCTTTTCATGTCCTGGGCTGGCATTGTCCAGAACACTACCTTGTCAAGTGTGTATCTCGCTTCGTCTTCCCATTCACATCCGTGCGTGTCGGGGTCTTCTCTGAACACGACAAACATGAATCGGGACGTTACTATCTCGTACCATCTTGAGTTTGTCCACTCTTTATTGTTTATAATTTCATTATAGTCGATATTCTCAAAAGACATGTTTTCTTTTATGCGCCCTTTCTTGTCCAGCCTTATGGTCTTGGCTATGATTCCGGCCTTGCGTATTTCTTCTGCGTCTTCAAACGATTTCAGCCCTTTCAGCAATATCCGTTTTGTCACTCTTGCATACCTGCTTTTTTCTTTACAGCTTACTTCCATGCCGAAATGGTCCGCTATTTGTCTGTAGTCCATACCACGAAATTGCATCAGCCGTCGTGTGAGAATGTCTTCCAGCGAATTGTGTTCAAGGTCTTTGCTGCTGACCAGTTCGAGCGAACTGGTGTCGATTTCGGTATTTGTGGCCATACCAGTACCCGAATGTTCAGCAAAGTCGAGAATGGTACGCATGTACGATGTTTTCAGCGCGAAGGCCCTTTTGGGTGCTTTTATGTCGCTGAATGACTGTTTGCGAAGGGCGTCGCCCTTTTGTCCTTTCCTGCATGCTCCGAGGTAAAGCGTGTCGCCTTCCGACAATTCGTGAGCCAGTCCTCTTTTTATTTTGTCTACAATCGTTTCATAGTCATGCTTTATTATCAGCAGGTCCTTCTCTTTAAGTCTCCATAATACGCTGAAAAAGAACTTCAAGTCGCGTGGCTTTTTGCCTTTAGAATGTAGATAAAAGAGAATGAGCATGAGAATCGATTTCCGGTAGAAGGCCGATTTTTCGAATGGAGTGTCGACCACAGCGCAGAAGTCAATCATGTCACATACAAGTCTTTCTTTGATTGCGTACTTGCCTTCTTTGGTCGTTTTCAGCGGAGTCGTTTTCAGCTCTACACCGGCTTCAGGAAAGTCAGGACGTGGGTCGCTGTTAGGTTCGTAGCCATAGTAGAATTTCTCTACCAGTTGTCCCAGTCCACCTTTCCCTTTCATTTGTATGTCGTCCGTAACGATGTCTAACCCCAAAGCCGCCACAGCTTCAGTCAGAGTGTGTCCGATTAATCCGCTGCTGTATGCAAATATTGATTCCGCATCTCGTGCATCGTATTTCCTTGCGTGGCTTTCCATCCTGTCTTTTCTGCTTTTTGTTATGATGTTTGGTTTTACAAAAATAGTAGTTTACTGCCGATTTGGCAAATAAAAAATGAAAAATGATCGATCTTATTCTTATTTCATTCTTCTTTTTATCAGCTTTATTCGATGTGTTGTGGTGCGTTTTGATGTTCTTTCCATTGATGGTTATTGTGTTACGGATTGTTCTATTTCGGAACAAAAATCAGTTTCTTCGTCAAATTTTGGTATGGTTCTTTAGTCCGTTGATTATCAATGAGTTGTAAAGAGCACTGAAAGGATATTCCAATATGCCGCATTTCACGTCCTGATATGCGGCATATTGTAACGTGAAACGGGGCTTATTGGAAAACGGTAAAAAGATTGTTCTATTTTTCCTGTATTGATTCCTTTTATTTAAGGCGATTCTTGCGTTTTGTATCGCTGGTATTAATGATTGCCATTATGCATAGTAGATTATGTCACTCTGGTGCTCCTCACACCAACGAACACAAACCTGTAGGGACACACGGCTCGTGTGTCCGCATCGTTGAACCCAATACCAACACTCCTCGTCCCCTGCATTGCTTGCAGACGCATGGGATATGCACGGCTCGTGCGTCCGCAGATAAGATGGACAGACTTACGAGAAATTGATTATTAGCGTGTTACAGTTATAGCTAAATTAGGATACATCGTCTTTTAGAAGTTATAAACATGCCGTAAATGTGTATCGGACGCACGAGCCGTGCGTCCCTACAGACACAAATAAAAATCAATCAACCGGAACGAAAATGTAAATCAGAAACTTGAGTAATATAAGAAAATGAATGTCCGCATGTTTCCAATAGTCCAATACAAGTTTAATCTGTCTGCTACATCTGCCAGACATTCGCTTTCGGGCATCCAGCGTAGAGATATCACTCCGGTGCGTCTCCTCAATGTGTATTACTCAGGTTATGCTCAAGAATAAATCAGGATGGCATTCCGTTTGTGAGACGCACCAAAGTTAAAGTCTCTACTGGGGAGTGGCATTCCTATTTGACATTGGCATATTGCGGACATTCATTTATAAGAACTATCATACAATAGAAATTGAAAACATTCCTGTTGACAACCGTGATGTCGTGCTGTGCTGTCTTGGCCGGTGACGATGGCGGCAAGACTTCTTTGACGTATCGCTTTCTCCAGTCATCCGGTCATGGGCTGTATCTTGTCAAAGTAGTAACGGCAGACTGTGGCCAAGCGCAGAGGAAAATTGTCATTGACTGAGGTTTTCTGTGACCGCGACATTGCTTCTGAAATAAGAAAACTCCCGCCACCGAAGACCATTGTCATGGGCTTCTGTGGCGGGAGTCGCTTGTTCTGATATTTTGTTCTACTTATTTTTTGCTCGTACTGTTGACTGCATCGCGCAGCCGGTCGAGTGCCTCGTGCAGTACGCTGCGGGCCGAAGCCACATTCATACGCATGAAGCCCTGTCCTCCGGGACCGAACATCTCGCCGTCGTTGAGTGCGAGGCGGGCACGGTTGACGAAGAGATCGACGAGAGCATCGTGGCCGAGACCGAGCTGACGGCAGTCGAGCCATACGAGGAAGGACGCTTCGGGACGGCGAGCCTTTATCGCCGGGATGTTTTTAGAGAGATAGTCGATGACGAAGTCGACGTTGCCTTCGACATATTCCAGCATCTGTTTCCTCCATTCTTCGCCGTACTTGAATGCGGCGATAGTGGCGATTGGTGCAAACAGATGAGGGTCGTCAAGTTCGTTGGCCGTAAGCCAAGTGAAAAACTTCTTCCTTATCTGCTCGTCGGGCACGATGGCGTATGAGCTGACGATACCGGCTATATTAAACGTCTTAGACGGTGCTCCGAAAGTGATGCTGCAGTGTCTGGCTGCATCTGAAACCGAGGCGAAAGGCGTGTGCTTGTGGCCGAAGAGAGCCATGTCGCAGTGTATCTCGTCCGAAATGACGATGATGTCGCGTTCTGCACAGAAATCGGCAAGACGTTTAAGCGTCTCTCTGTCCCACACGATGCCGCCCGGATTGTGCGGATTGGACATTATCAGCATCCGGCATTTTGGGTCGTAAACCTTTTCGAGATTGTCAAAGTCCATCGAGTAGCTTCCGTCGGCGTTCTCGCGGAGCGGGTTGTAGACCACTTCGCGTTCGTTGCCTTGGGGTGTCAGACGGAAGGGATGATAGACAGGCGGCTGTATTATGACCTTCTCGTCGGGTTTGACGAAGACGTTGACGGCCATGCCTATGCCCTTTACAATGCCGGGTATGAAGTCCATCCATTCGCGTTTAACGTCCCAGCCATGATGGTCGTGAATCCATCCGATGACAGTCGGCCAGAAGTCTTCGGGCATAGTGGTGTAGCCGAAAAGCGAATGGTCGAGTCGGCGGCGCAGCGCGTCGGTGATGAACGACGGCGTTTCAAAATCCATGTCGGCCACCCACAGCGGCAGCAAGTCGGCGCGTCCGTAGCGTTCTTTCAGTACGTCGAGCTTCAGAGCACCGGTTCCGCGGCGGTCGACAACCTTGTCGAAATCATATTTTGTCATTGTTCTGAATCGTGTTATAGGGGTGATCCGGCATTCTTGTTTGCCGTTTCTTCCCTTAATGTGTTGTCCCTGTTATTCGTTCAATGCCTGTTTTATGTCTTCGAATATGTCGTCGACATCCTCCAGACCTACCGAAATGCGGACCGTAGTGTCGAGTACGTCCATTGCACGACGCTGCTCGTCGTTGAACAGTCCGAAGATTGTGCTGGCCGGATGTATGGCGAGAGTCTTGTTGTCGAACAGGTTTGTAGCGCGGCGCACCAGTTTCAATCGGTTGATGAAGTCGTAGCATGACTGTTTGTCCTTCAGGTCGATGGTCATCATCGCACCTGCTGTCGGCCCGAACTGACGGCGGGCTATGTCGTGGAACGGATGGTCTTCGAGTCCTACATAGTTGACGCTGACTATGTTTTTCAGTGTGCGCAGACGGCGAGCCAGAGCTATGGTGTTGGCTGCTTCGAGGGAGTAACGGGCGTTAAGGTTCTCCAGTCCGATGGTCTGCATGTAGGCCACGTGGGGTGTCATGTAGGCGCCGAGATTGAAAAGCATCTCGTCGTGCAGTCTGCGTGAGAACTCCGGGAAGCCTCCGTAGTCTATCACGAGTCCGCCGATGGTAGTGGCTCCGCCCGAGAGATACTTGGTGCTAGACACCACTTCGATGTCTACTCCGAGGTCGTGAGAGCAGAATTCGGTGAATGGAATCACCGTAGTGTCGGCTATGAGCGGTATGTTGTGCTCGTGGGCTATGTCGGCCAAGGCTCGAAGGTCGGCCACTTCGAGTTGCGGGTTGGTGATAATCTCCAGAAATATGCAGCATGTCTTTTCGTTGACAGCGGCACGGACGGCATTGATGTCAGTCAGGTCGCACAGCCGTGCCTTCACTCCGAGGCGCTGAAGAGTGCTTGTCAGCAGTGCGTAGGTGTTGCCGAACATGTGGTGGGACGACACTATGTTCAGTCCGGCTTCGGCTACTGAGAGTATGGCATTGCTGATTGCAGCCATTCCAGAGCTGAGAGCGGTGACACGTTGCGCTCCTGTGATCAGCTTCACTTTATGTTCGAGAAAGTCTACTGTCGGGTTTTCCACACGAGAGTAGTCGGGTGCGTCGATACGGCCGCAGAAGGCGTCGGCCATATCTTTGGCGTTGTCAAACTCGTATGCCGCAGTGTGGTATACAGGCATACTAAGCGAATTGTAGGCATCGCCCCTCTGAAACGGAGTGTCGATGGCCAGTGTCTGTTTCTTCATTGTCATTTATTATGTTTAGCTCAGTCTCTTTCTTTCAGACTTGTTTATTGCTGCAAAGTTAGTAAAAATATGGTTTATGCTCGGTCGGTGTATTCTTAAAATAGTCTACTTCGTCTTAATATTCAAGATATGGACGCAACCTTTCAATATCAGAAGGCTTGAATTCCTTTAATAGTTTCAGTTCGTCGATGCTGCTTATCCTGCCTTTAAGCCTACGATAGTCGGCTATGGCTCTGGCTTGGAAGAATGTGATGTAAGGATGGCGGCGCATGGCAGTGATGCTGAGCCGGTTGATGTTCAATCGGCGCAGGTTGGTTGTCCCGGTCTCGAAATAGTCGAGTGCTTCTTCTGGAAAATCCTCAATCTCCATCAGTTGCGCCACGTCGTGATACCCTCCGAGCCATTGTCCGTACTCGACAATGCGGCGGGCGAAGTAGCTACCTATGCCAGGCACACGCTTAAAGGCCGAAGTGTCGGCAATGCTAAGCTGGACTCGTTCGCCAGGTTTCAGCTTTTTGGGGTAGTCGGTTTTGTGGTTGTGCCGCTCTTGGTCAGACGGTCTTGACATGGCATTCTCTACAAGTTCGGATGCCGGACGATAGTCGTCGGAGATTTGTATGTAGGGTTCGAGCTTGCGGTATTGCTTGGCTGTCAGACCGTAGAGCCGTGCAAAGTCGGATGGTTTGCGGTAAACTCCGCCGCGCGCCCGGTAACGGTATATGTTCTTTACCTGCCACGGATTCAGTCCCAGCCTGAGAAGGGCTGTGCTGTCGGCTGTGTTTGGGTCGAAATAAAACAATTCGTACTGGGGTAGTCCCTCGTTATATACAATGTTTTGTGTCTGTCGTTTTCTTGTGTAAGTGTTGTTATGGACGGATGATCCTGCAATAGCCGAAGAGTCTGGAGCTGGCGGCTGCGGTGAATGTCCGTTTTCGCCGAGGCCATAGATGAGTAACATTGCTGCCGCCGCGATGCACAACAATGCGAATATGACTTTTCGGTCGGATTTAGGAAAATAGAATATTTCTTTCATAGGTTTATGGTTGTATGCTTTGCGTCAGCTTTGAACATGTACTTTATGGCGAAATTCTAAAATCACTCATTATACTATTCCGAACTGGTTGAGGACTATCAGAATAATCAGTATAGGGCATACGAAACGCACGGCGAAAAGATAAGTCGAAAAAAGACGGCGATGGATGGTCCCTGAATTTGTGAATTCTTCTTTCACTATATGTTTCGGTACGAACCATCCGAGGAAGATGCATGTGAGCAGTCCGCCGATTGGGAGGAATATCTGGCCTGTCACAAAGTCGAATATGTCGAACAGCGGTTTTCCACAAATAGTCAGCCAGCTGCGGTCGCCGAGAGACAACGAGCAGAAAACTCCTATGACGCAACACGATACTGTGACGAGCATTGCGGCACGTTTGCGCGACATGTTGAATTCTTCAGATAAGAAAGCCGTGCTCACTTCGTGCAGCGAGATGAGCGAAGTAAGTGCTGCCAGAGCCAGAAGAGCATAGAACATGACGGCAATTGCCGAACCGATGAATGGCATAGATGCGAAGGCTTGGGAGAAAACATTGGGCAAGGTTATGAAGATGAGCGAAGGCCCGCTGTCCGGGCTTATCCCTACAGAGAACGCGGCGGGGAATATCATCAGTCCTGCAAGAATAGCCACAAACGAATCGATAAGAGATATCTGTACCGCCGAACCGAGCAGGTCGGTGTGCCGGTTGAAGTAAGAGGCATAAGTGCAGATGCAGCCCATGCCGATGCTAAGCGAGTAGAACGACTGCCCGAGTGCGCCGAGCAGCAGACTGCCGTCTACTTTAGAGAAGTCCGGACTGAGCAGGAAACTCACTCCTTTCCATGCGCCTGGGAGCAGACACGAAGCGGTGACGACAATCAGAAGCAATATGAAAAGGGTAGGCATGAACAGTTTTGAAGCCTTCTCTATTCCTCCGCGTACTCCGCGCACGATGATTAGTCCTGTTATTGTCATTATTGCCACAGTCCAGAATATAGGCCGGAAGGGTGAAGTGGAGAAATCGTTGAAATAGGAGCGCACATAGTCTGGACTGCCATTGAGGTGTCCTATAGCAGAAGCGAAAATGTATTGCAGACACCATCCCGACACAACGGCGTAATATCCGGTGATGAGAAAACCCGTAAGCACCCCCATGAAACCTACATATTTCCATGCCGAGCCGTTACTCATGCGACTGTAGGCTCGGGCAGTATTGGCGGCTCCGCGCCTTCCGATGACAAACTCGCTGACCATGCACGGTATACCTAACAGCAGTACGCACCCTAAATAAATGATGATGAAGGCGGCACCTCCGTGCTCGCCTGCCATGTATGGGAAACGCCATACATTGCCCAGACCGACTGCAGAACCTGCAGTGGCAAGCACAATTCCTATCTTGCTTCCGAAGTTGGCTCTTGATTCTGGCATAATAAAAACTTTATTAAAACACTGCAAAAATATAAATTTTTATCTACTTTTGCACCAGAATAAAAAGGAAAAATGAAATTCATAAAACATTTGATCGTTTCCTATCCCGTGTCGTGCCTTTATCTTGCATGTATCTGGGTGCTTTGTTTTGCTAACATTCCGAGTACACCGCTAGACAACGTAGCGTTCATCGACAAGTGGACTCACATTGTAATGTACGGCGGAACTTGTGCCACGATATGGATGGAATATCTTAGAAAACATAAAAAAATAAGCAAGCTCAAGCTGTTTCTTTTTGCCTGGCTTGCTCCAATAATGATGAGTGGTCTGATAGAAATACTTCAGGCCACCTGTACGGGAGGACGTCGTAGCGGCGACTGGCTCGACTTCGCGGCCAACAGTACCGGCGCGACCATTGGTGCTCTCATCGGTACTCTGACGGTATGGTATCGCGCCAGACAGAAAAAGGCTCTGTGAGCAGATGTGAATTGTAGAAGCGTCGGTCGCCCGTAACCTCCATGCCGATGAAGTCGGGCTTTACGAACGGTTCGTCTTCGCTCTCCAGCTCTACTTCTGCCATCACCAGTCCTTCGTTGTCGCCGTAGAACTCGTCGACCTCGAACGTGTGGTCGCCGCTGCGTACAAGGTAGCGGCGCTTGTCAATCATTCCGCCACGGCACAGTTTGAGAAGCTCTTCGGCTTCGTCCGGGGTTATCTCTTTTTCAAATTCGTACCGGCTTACGCCAGCCGCGTCAGAGTGTCCCTTAATAGTAAGATAGGCGCGGTCGTCTCGTATGCGCACCCTCACCGTGGCCGATTCGCACGGCATGTAGCCCTGACGTATGTGGCTTGAAGAAAAGGCGGCGGCTCTGTATGCGCCGCCTTTCTTTACGAGAAACTTGCGTTCTATTTCGAGTCCGCTCATGTCAGGATATTGAAAAATAAACTGCGCATGCGATTCCGAGAAGTATGAGTCCCCAGAATATCCATTCTATCACTTTCTTCCCTTGGCGTTCCTGCTCCGCCTGACGGCGTTCACGGTTAATTTTACTGTTTCTGCTCATAGTCATTTCTGTTTTATTGTTCCGATAGTAGTATGATTCGTATTAGTTCTCGTCATTGACGGGGAACTCCATCAGATAAGCCTTGATGAAGCCGTCGATTTTCCCGTCCATCACTGCGTCGACATCTGATGTCTGATAGCCGGTGCGGTGGTCTTTTACTCTTCGGTCGTCGAAGACATAACTTCTTATCTGGCTTCCCCATTCTATCTTCTTCTTCCCGGCTTCAATCTTGGCCTGGGCTTCGAGACGTTTCTTCATCGCACGGTCATAGAGCTGTGATTTGAGCAACCGCATTGCGTTGTTCCGGTTTTCAAGCTGCTTGCGGCTTTCGGTGTTCTCGATGAGTATTTCCTCTTCTTCGCCGGTATCAGGGTCGACATATTGGTAGCGCAGACGCACACCTGTCTCCACCTTGTTGACATTTTGTCCGCCGGCGCCTCCGCTTCGGAACAGGTCCCAGCTCACGCGTGCCGGGTCGACATAAACCTCTATGGTGTCATCGACCAGCGGCGATACAAACACACTGGCGAAGCTCGTCATGCGTTTGCCTTGGGCATTGAAAGGCGAGACACGTACCAGACGGTGGACACCGTTCTCCGATTTCAGGAAACCGTAGGCGTAGTCGCCGCCTTCTATCTGCATGGTTACGCTCTTTATTCCGGCTTCGTCGCCTTCCTGTATGTCGCTGATAGTCACCTTATGGCCGTGGGCTTCGGCCCAGCGCATGTACATGCGCATGAGCATCTGTGCCCAGTCCTGGCTTTCGGTTCCGCCGGCACCGCTGTTTATCTTCATCACGCAGTCCATCGGGTCTTCCTTCTGCCTGAGCATGTTCATCAGCTCCAGACCTTCGATTGCGTTGACGGCCTTGGCGTAGTCGTCGTCTACTTCCTGCTCCGTTACCATGTCGTCCTTGTAGAAGTCGAACGCCAGTTGAAGTTCGTCGGCATACTTGCGCACCTCCTCATAGCCCTTAATCCATTTTTCAATCCCCTTCACTTTCTTCATCTGTTCTTGGGCACGCTTCGGGTCTTCCCAAAAATCGGGCGCTTGGGTGCGTAGCTGTTCTTCTTCGAATTCTACTTTCTTCTGGTCTATGTTAAGATATCGGTGGAGCGCGTCGGTGCGCTCCAGCACGTCTTTCAGTTGGTCAGCTGTTATCATATCGTCTTATTCGTACATTTTCTCAATCACATCCTTGAAGTTCTTGTATATGACGCGGCGCTTGAGTTTCAGTGTATTTGTCAACTCGCCCGACTCCATCGAGAAGTGGTGGGCAAGCAGCGTGATTCTTTTTATCTGTTCGTATCCGGCCAGACGTTGCTGTAATGTGTCCACACGCTCCATCATCATGTCGTGTATGCGTTTGTCAGCGCAGAGGTCTTCGCGTGACGCGAAACTTATATTGCGGTCGCGGGCATACTCTTCGAGCAGCCGGAATTCCGGTACAATAAGGGCAGATACAAATTTGTGCTCATCGGCTACGACAACGACTTGGTCTATATACTTGTCGACCAGCAACATAGCTTCTACCATCTGTGGAGCGATGTATTTGCCGTTGGAAGTCTTGAAGAGGTCCTTGATGCGGTCGGTGAGGAACAGCTCGCCGTCTTTCATGTATCCTGCGTCGCCGGTGTGAAAATAACCGTCGGAATCGAAAGCCTGGGCGTTGGCGGCATCGCGCTTGTAGTATCCTTTAGTGATGGTAGACCCCTTGAGCAGTATCTCGTTGTTGTCGCCAATTTTCAGGTCGACCTCTTTCAGTACCCTTCCTACCGAACCTATAGTGTATGGCTCACCTTTACGGTCGCATGAGACAGTGGCCAGACTCTCTGTCAGTCCGTAGCCCACAATCATGCATATCCCGACAGAATGGACAAATGTCTCGATTTCAGGTGATACGGTAGCTCCTGCGGTCGGAAATATATTTGGGTGGTCGAGTCCTATCTGTTTGCGTACTATGCTGAGCAGCGTCTTGTCTACCAATGCATACTTTAACGCCAAACCCAGCGGCGGGCGTTTGCCTCGGCTGAGATATTCGATGTTATACCGTCGGCCGGTTTCGAGAGCCGTGGTGAAGAGTTTCTTCTTTGCCGGACTCGAATGGTCTACTTTGTCCATTACGGCCTGATACACCTTTTCCCAGAAGCGCGGGACCGACGACATGCACGTCGGGCGTGTCTGGCGCATCGACTCCTGTATGTCGTGAGGGTTTGTGTTGATTATAAGATGCGCTCCCTCTGTGAGTGCCAGATATGCCCATCCACGTTCGAAGATGTGTGTGAATGGCAGGAAACTTATCACTCTGTCTCTTTCGTCTACGTGTATGGCTTCGTCGTTGGCCTTTAAAGCTGCTGCGTACTGTCCGTAGCTGAGCATCACGCCCTTGCTTTCGCCCGTAGTGCCGCTGGTGTAGAGAATGTTGCAGAGGTCGTCGTCGTTGGCCTCTTTCCATAGCTGCTCCACTTCACTCTGCCGTGGAAGCTTTTCCCCTAAAGCCAGAAAGTCGTCGTAATAAAGGGCGTTAGGGTCGTGGGTGCTGATGCGTACGGACCGGTCGAATACGATGATGCGTTCTAGCGAAGGGCACAGGGCGAACACTCGGTGAGCCTTGTCATATTGTTCCTGTTGGCCAACGAAGAGAAATCTCACTTGAGCATCGTTGATGATGTATTGTATCTGTTGCTCGCTGCTTGTGGCGTAAAAAGGAATAGATACGGCGCGTATGCCGTATGCCCCGAAGTCGGTGTATAAGTATTCTACGCAATTCTGCGAGAATACGGCAATGTTTTCCTGAACCTTTACGCCCAGATTGAGCATGGCGTTGCTCACCTGCTTCACCTTGAGCGAGAAATGCTTCCACGATACCGTCTGCCATGCTTCGCCTCCGAAGGGCTTGAAGGTCAGGGCTTCACGGTCGCCGTATTTTACGGCTTGTTCATGGATGAGCTTGGAAAGATGACACCTTGTTTGCATAATACTTGATGTTTTATTATGCAAAAATACATTAATTACGCCAAAGGGCAAAACTATTGGCCATATTATTTTCTGCCGATGCCTGTGTGAAGCCGGAAATGTCTCTCCGCCATCAGTGCCGCTGTTTCAGGATTGTTCTGTTTGTCGGATTTTTCCTTTATG
>CALBJK010000149.1 GCA_937892695.1 uncultured Prevotella sp. | reverse complement strand
ATAAATCAGGATGGCATTCCGTTTGTGAGACGCACCAAAGTGGCGTCTCTACTGGTGGGTGGCGTTCCTATTTGACATTGGCATAATGCGGACATTCATAAAGATTGTTCTATTTGCGAACAAAGCCATAATTGTCAGTTTTTCTGGCACGCCTTTTTATTCCGTTGATTATCAATGGGTTGCAACAGCCTTGATTTTGCGTTCTGAAATGCGGCATTTCAGCGTCCAATATGCGGCATATTGGAACGCAATAACGGGCATACCAGAGCGTGGAACGGGGCATATTGGAAAACAGGTGAAAAAGATTGTTCTATTTGTCGGATGTTTTGTTAAAATCCGAAGCACGTAAATTCGCATCTTAATAGGTGCATTACGCTTGATAAACTGTTCGGGAATAAAAACAAACGAGTTTTGTTTTATATTCCGCTCATTTGATGTAACTCTGGATAAGTTACTCGGCATTCGGAAATAAAAACAAACGAGTTTTGTTTTATATTCCGCTCATTTGATGTAACTTTGCAAAAAGGGCATAAGGAAAAGACACCACATAAAAATCAAAGCTTATGGAACAACAACGCATCATCATATCGGACAACATCGAAGCCGATATCGTCACGGCACTGTCAGAATGCGATCACGACCGGTTGTTCGTGCTCACCGATACCAATACGGTGAAAACGTCGTGGCCAAGACTGGCTGCCTTCCGCGCCTTGAAAGACGCTACCGTCATCACCATACCCGAAGGCGACACACACAAAGACATAACGTCGGCAGAACATGTATGGAGCACACTCAGCAGCGAAGGAGCCACACGGCATTCTTGCCTGATAAATGTGGGCGGAGGCATGGTTACTGATTTGGGAGGATTCGCCGCGTCGACATTCAAGCGCGGAATAAACTTCATCAACATCCCCACTACCCTTCTGGCCATGGTCGACGCATCGGTCGGAGGCAAGACCGGAATAAACATGGACGGACTGAAAAACGAGATTGGTGTGTTCAACGACAGCCGGTTCGTCATCATCAGCACGGCATTTCTCTCCACTCTTGACGACAAGAACATACGGTCGGGCTACGCCGAAATGCTCAAGCACGGACTCATAGACAGCGAACCGATGTGGGCCGAGCTGATGACGTTCGACCTCGACCGCCCCGACCTCAGCCATCTGCAATCCATGCTGGCCAAGTCGATAGCCGTGAAGGAGCGCATCGTAGCCCGCGACCCACACGAGAAAGGCATACGCAAGGCTCTCAACTTCGGCCACACCTTCGGTCATGCCATGGAGTCGTGGGCCATGCGCAAGGGCTGCCCTATTCTACATGGATATGCCGTAGCCTACGGCATGGTGTGCGAACTATATCTGAGCACAGTACGGAAAGGCTTTCCTACAGACAAACTGCGTCAGACGGTAAGTTTCATAAGGGAAAACTACGGTGTGCTGCCCATAACATGCCACGACTACGACGCGATAGCCGAACTGATGAAGCACGACAAGAAGAACACCGCCGGACACATCAACGTCACGCTGCTCGGCGGCATCGGAAAGATAGAGACAGACTGTACCGTAAGCCGCGAAGAAATAAACGAGGCCCTCGACTTCTACCGCGAGGGATAACGACAAGACAATATGGACATTGAGAAAATAAAAGAATTCAGACTGCGTCATGAAGGACTGTCGCAGACATTGGGTATGGAGTTTATCTCCACCCCAGAACCGGATACGTGCATGGCACGCATGAAGGTTGACGAGCGTAACCGCCAGCCTTTCGGATTTCTTAGCGGCGGAGCATCGCTGGCCTTGGCCGAGAATCTGGCCGGTGTCGGCTCGATGGCGCTGTGCCCGAACAAGATATGCGTCGGTATAAATGTCACCGGCAATCATGTCAAGGCTGTGCTCGAAGGCGACACAGTGACGGCTACAGGACATCTGCTGCACAAGGGACGTACCTTACACGTATGGAGTATAGAAATAAAGAACAATGCCGGCGAACTGATTTCGTCGGTTCAGGTGACCAACTTCATCCTTAGCGCCAAACCTGAGAAGAAATGAACTCATTCGCCGTTTACAGGCTGCCTTTCGACAACAAGTACACTGTCGTGACACAGACCGAGGGGCAGCCCGAAGAACTCTCTTCCTATCGTCAGCTCGACGGACGCAGCGGCTTCGCGTTTGCCCCGTTCGCAATATCGGACGACTGTCCGTTGCTGCTGCTCCGGCCTGACAAGACGGACACCGGACACATGGCTGACATACAGCCACAAGCTGCAGCGGCACCGACGTTCATACATGAGGAGACTGACCGCAACAGCTACTCGCGCGACTTTGCCGCTTTCCACGACCAAATCTGTGAAGGCCACTTCAGGAAGCTGGTGCTTTCGAGAAGCCTGCGCATAAACACAGACCGTCAAGGACAACCGCTGGAACTCTTCAGACGTGCATGTCTGCTTTATCCGCGGACATTTGTATCACTGTTCTCCTCACAGCGCAGCGGGACATGGCTCATGGCCACACCCGAGATACTGCTGGCCGGGAGGGACGGCGAATACGCGACAATGGCTCTTGCCGGAACCATGAAGCTGACCGGCGACAAGCTCGCATTCGACACACCCGGAAGCGGCATCGGCCAACAAGACATAACATGGAGCAAGAAGAACGCGGAAGAACAACACTACGTCGAAGAATACATCGAAGACATCATAAGCAATGTGGCAGGACATATAGAAAAGAACGGTCCCTACACAGCACGTGCAGGAAACCTCGTACATCTGCGCACTGACTTCCGCTTCACCATACCCGAAGACAACCGTCTCGGCGACATCATCGAACGGCTCCACCCTACTCCCGCCGTATGCGGACTGCCCAAAGACGATGCCCGCACGTTCATACTCGGCAACGAGTCGCACGACCGACGATATTACAGCGGCTTCTCAGGGCCTATGTACATTGGCGGGGATACCAGCCTCTACGTGTCGCTGCGATGTATGAACATAGACGACAACGGATACACCCTCTACGCCGGAGGAGGACTGCTGCGCGAAAGCATCGAGCAAAACGAATGGGACGAGACCGAGGCCAAGATGGGAACAATGAAACAGGTTATAGCCAACAGGTAGACCGTCCTATACGGCTTACGGATTTATCTTGTTTGAGCAACCACAATATAAAAGAAATGTTTTGCGATAAAGACAATGTCAACATACTGACCGCACTGCTTGCCGCCCACGGCATCAGACACGCAGTAGTGTGTCCGGGCAGCCGCAACGCACCGATAGTACATAATCTGAAAGAATGTGAGCAGATAGAATGCCATCCCGTAACCGACGAACGGAGCGCGGGATTCTATGCCCTCGGCCTGGCTCTCGCCACGGCCAGCCCCGTGGCGGTGTGCGTCACGTCGGGTTCGGCATTGCTAAACGTCGCGCCAGCTGCCGCCGAAGCCTTCTACCGTCACGTACCTATAATAATAATATCGGCCGACCGACCTGCACAATGGATAGGACAGCTCGACGGACAGACTATGCCACAGACCGGCGCTCTGGGATGTTTCGTAAAAAAGGCCGTCTGCCTACCCGAACCGAACAACGACGAACAACGCTGGATGTGTAACCGTCTCGTAAACGAAGCCATAACCACCGCCACCATACACGGATGGGGACCGGTACACATCAATGTGCCGATAACCGAACCTCTATTCTCATTCACAACACGCTGTCTGCCCAAGGAACGGGTCTTCACTGCGGAGCCGGCCGCCACGCTTATAGCAAGTCTGGAAAACATCAAAGACGATCTGGCAAAATACCAGCGCATTATGACTGTAATAGGACAAACATGGAAAGGCAACATCGACGACGCTCTGTTCGCTCTTCTCAGCCGTGACAACGTACTGATAGCCGAACCGCTGTCCAATGCTTCGGCTACATCCGTACATCCTGATGAGGCTGTATGCGACGTAGGCGACGACCCCGACTGTAGTCCAGACTTGGTGATTTACATAGGAGGAACGGTAGTGAGCAAACGTGTGCGCCGCTATCTGCGCAGGACCGCCGCTCCGACATGGCTGCTCACCGTCGACGGCTACGACATGCCAGACCCGACAATGAACCTTACAAAAATCATCGAATGCAGCAACTGGCAGCAACTCGACGAACTGCTGAACCGTATATACTTGGCGACCGCCTCGGAGCAGACGACGTTCTCACAGAAATGGCACAACGCCATGAAGGCCGCTGACCTACACGCCCACACCTTCGCCCCGGCATTCTCTCAGATGGAGACTGTAAAGACATTTGAGGAAGAAATCGAGGCCAACGGAATGACGGCCCACATCCATTATGCCAACAGCACAGCCATACGTCTGGCCAACATATATGCCCGCCACTACGTCTGGTGTAACCGTGGGCTGAACGGCATAGAGGGAAGCCTGTCGACAGCAGCCGGATTTTCTCTTGCTACCGAAGACAAAGTGTTCTGTGTCATCGGCGACCTTAGCTTCTTCTACGACCAGAACGCCCTCTGGAACACCTGCCTCCGGGGCAATCTGCGCATTCTGCTGCTCAACAACCGCTGCGGAGGAATATTCAAGTCGCTGCCCGGGCTGGAGAAAAGCGACGCTGCAGACGACTTCGTCGCCGCAGCCCACCATACTGACGCACGCGGAACATGCCTGCAAAACAAAGTTGTCTACATCGAAGCCCACGACAGCGGAAGCATGAAAAAGGGCGTCAGGCAGCTCATTAACGAGCCGTCCGAACGCCCCATGTTGCTTGAAGTCTTCACCGATGCCGATGAAGACAGCCGCATTATCGGCGAATACCTTAGAATGTGTACTTCACACCGAGTGTGATGTTGTTGCCGTCAAGAGCTACGCCCCATACGTCGACATCCTTGTGATTGTCCATTGAGGTCTGCTGCCATCCGACAAACCCGATGTGAGAAACAAGAGCGAAGTGCTGGTTGAAGTTGAGGGCTACGCCGGGCTTGATGCCTAAGCTGACTGTATTGCCGTCGCCGTCATAGTCCTTATAGCCAAACGTGCCGTCGAAGAACACCTCGACCACCTTTGAATGAAGGAAAGTGTAGCGCACGTAAGGATTCACTTCGAATGACTTAGCCGAGCCTGAAGTGTACAGATTGCCGCCTGCGACACCGAGATCGCCTTTCGACCATCCGAAGGCGATACCGAGAGAAAGATTTCTGTTGAGGTTGTAGCCTACCTCTGGAAGAAAGCTGTAGTAGGTTTCATCGTCATCGCCAGAGCTTACACTTGCAAGACCGACATTGCCTCCTACATAGAACTGTGCATTAGCACACACGGCAATCATTATTGCCACGATTGTCATAAAAAACTTTTTCATAATTAAATGAATTAATTGATGTGTGTTATTAATAATGTTCATCGTAACATGTATTACATTACGCGGCTGCAAAATTGGGAAAATAAATCCGAACACGCAAATATATTTACAGCTTTCGTTTCAAATCTGCGCATTTTAGCCAAAACCATGCTAAGCTCAGGAATAAAAACGAATGAATTTGTTTTGTATTCCACTCTTTTGGTGTAACTTTGCAACTGATAAAAGACATCTGAAATGACTTATACTATCGAAAAAGTAACGACTCTGGTAGGTGCGCACCGATTCGGAGAAAGTGATGCAAATATCGGCTTCCTGCTGACAGACAGCCGTTCGCTGTGCTTCGCAGAAGAGACCTTGTTCTTCGCTTTGCGCTCCGGACGCAACGACGGACACAATTACATCCAGGATCTCTACCGCAGAGGTGTGCGCAACTTTGTCGTCGATACAGTTCCAGGAAATTGGAAGACTGACTACCCGAAATCTAATTTTCTGAAAGTCGAGAACACCCTTGTGGCACTCCAGCGTCTGGCCGAAAGACACCGCGAAGAATTTGACATTCCTGTCGTGGGAATAACTGGAAGCAACGGCAAGACCATCGTGAAAGAATGGCTATACCAACTGCTGTCTGACTCAATGGCCGTAACACGTTCACCACGCAGCTACAATTCGCAAATCGGAGTACCACTTTCGGTGTGGCTCATAAACGAACACACCCAAGTAGGACTGTTCGAAGCAGGCATAAGCCAACCGGGAGAGATGGCATCACTGCGCGATATGATACAACCCACCATCAGCGTACTGACCAACCTCGGCAACGCCCATCAGGAAAACTTCACGTCGATGGAGGAGAAATGCAAAGAGAAACTGCTGCTTTTCCACGACTCAAAGACCATCGTCTATTGCAAGGACGAAGAGGTCGTGGCCAAGTGCGTGGCCGAGCTTAAATATAAAGGCGAAACGATCGCATGGTCGGAGAAAGACCCATCAGCTGAGTTCTATGTGAAATCGGCAAAGAAAAATGACCTTACATCGACCGTGCATTACGTTTACAAAGGAACAGAATGCGAATATTCGCTGCCTTTCATCGACGAAGCCTCAATAAGCAATTCTATTACGTGCGCCGTCGTGGCCCTGCGTCTCGGACTGACACCGGAGATTCTCAAAAGACGAATGTCCCAACTGGAACCTGTGGCCATGCGGTTGGAAGTGAAAGAAGGACAACATGGATGCACTCTGATAAACGATTCATATAACTCCGACATAAATTCGCTCGACATAGCTCTCGACTTCATGAACCGCCGCCCAGACCATAAAGGACGCAAACGTACACTCATTCTGAGCGACATCTATCAAAGCGGAGAAAGCGACAGAGAGCTGTACAAAGAGGTTTCGGCTCTGGCATACAAGCGCGGTGTTGACAAATTTATCGGTATCGGACCGAAGATTATGGCTAATGCCGACGAAATAGCCATAGGTGAGAAGTTCTTCTTCCACGACTGCGTATCGTTCATCCATAGCGAAGTGTTCGAGTCGTTGCGCAACGAGGTTATCCTGCTCAAGGGAGCACGCAGCTTCGGCTTCGACCGTCTGACAGAACTTCTGGTACGCAAAGTGCATGAGACAATCCTCGAAGTGAACCTCAGCGCACTCGTAGCCAACCTCAACCACTACCGTTCGTTCATGAAGCCACAGACAAAACTCGTGTGCATGATAAAGGCCGACGCATACGGAGCCGGTTCGGTGGAAGTAGCAAAAACACTTCAAGACCATCGTGTCGACTATCTGGCCGTAGCTGTAGCCGACGAAGGTGTGACACTGCGCAATAACGGAATAACGTCGAACATAATGATAATGAACCCGGAAATGACCGCATTCAAGACTATGTTCGACTATGACCTCGAACCAGAAGTGTACAGTTTCAGGCTGCTCGATGCCCTTGTAAAAGCTGCCCAGAAGGAAGGGATAAACAATTTCCCGGTTCATATAAAGCTCGACACAGGTATGCACCGGCTCGGCTTTGACCCGGAAAAAGACATCGACGAACTGATTGACCGTCTGAAACATCAGAATGCAATCATTCCACGTTCGGTATTCTCCCATTTCGTAGGCAGCGACTCTGATTCGTTTGACGAATTCTCAGCTCGTCAGTTCAAACTGTTCGATGAAGGCAGCCGCAAACTACAGGCAGCATTCGAGCATAAGATTCTACGCCACATCGACAATTCCGCCGGTATAGAACATTTCCCGGAACGACAGCTCGACATGTGCCGTCTTGGTCTCGGACTTTACGGCATCAATCCACGCGACAATTCTATAATTAACAATGTCTGCACACTGAAGACTACGATATTGCAGATGCGTAATGTTCCTGCAGGCGACACGGTGGGCTACAGCCGAAAGGGCAAAATAGATCATGACAGCGTGATTGCCGCAATACCTATCGGCTATGCCGACGGTCTGAACCGTCATCTCGGAAACCGCCACTGCTACTGTCTGGTAAACGGCAAACGTGCCGAATATGTAGGTAACATATGTATGGATGTCGCAATGATTGATGTCACAGGCATCGATTGTAAAGAAGGCGACAAGGTTGAAATCTTCGGCGACGACCTGCCTGTAACGGTTCTCTCCGATGTCCTCGACACTATCCCTTACGAAGTACTGACAACCGTCAGCGGACGCGTGAAGAGAGTATATTTCCAGGATTGACGATAAGAGGGTTCAAGTTCTGACACAAACTGAAAAGCAGGACAAAGAAGATGTAACATGAATAATTCAGCCGAATAACAAAGCTGAAGCTTAATACAATCAATTAAAGCAAAAAAGCCATATCAAGAGTCCTTTTTCAAGGCATTGGTATGGCTTTTAATTATGTTACAATGCGTCCACCACGATGGCGGCGGACACTAATATTTTGCAAATATGAATTCCAACTTGCCGCAGTATGTCTGTAGCAAAAGATTGTACGGGTTGAAAAGATGTGGTTCAATCATTCGTCAGGCCTTACTTTTCAAATGCAAACCAAAGACAACACGAAACTATGTCAAGAATACATTCGTTAGGCAGAACATTTTAAATCGTTGTTTACTGAATCTCGTCGGTTGTGGATGTTTAACGTTTTCTCGTCCGGACTTTGGCTTTACTTATCTTAAGACAAAGCATGACTGTGAACACCGCGCAAACCGTTCCTCCGGCAATCATTATCAAGCCCGAAGTAACAGTTATTTCGCCCAAAGATACAAGCGGACTCGACAGCGAGCCTCCCACAAAACAGGCAGCACCGAAGATGGCACTGGCTGCCCCGGCGTTGTGTCTCTCGCTGTCAAGAGCGATGGAGGTAGTGACGGGCTGCATGATTCCGAATCCTACCATCATGCACATGTACGAAGCCATGAGCAGATAGATAGACGACCGCATGGCCAGACAAGCCGCCACGAGCACCGACGCTGCCATCATTATGGCAGCACCGTTAGCCAAAGCGCGGTTCTGGCGACGTATGGCCGAACCTATAGCCGAGCCTACGGCTATCATCAACGCGTTGGCACTGAAACACAAACTGAATATGAACGGCGACATTCCATATATGTTCTGAAGGACAAACGGCGACGATGCAATATAAGCGAAGAAGGTGAAGAAACTTGCCATCATCGCGAACACGCTGAGCGAGAAGACCGGATTACGGAACACACGGAACAGATTACCGTACACATGAGCTATGCTGCCATTCTTGCGTTGTTCGTACGGTAGGGTCTCGCGAAGGAACATTGAGCACACCATAAGAATCAGCCCAATGGCCAGCATCAGGCAGAACACGCCCTGCCACGACGCAAAGCTTGCCATCATGCCGCCCACAATCGGTGCAAAGACAGGGGCGATTCCGTTGATAGCAGCCAACACTCCCATAAAATGAGCAAGGTCTCGTCCTGAGTACATGTCGGTGGCCATGCTCTTCGATATTACAATTCCCCCGGCACCGGCAAGCCCTTGCAACACTCTCATGGCATTGAACGTGAATATGTCTGGAGCGAAGATACAGGCAACTGAAGCTATGGCAAACAGCAGCATCGTGAATGTGAGAATATGTTTTCGTCCGTATTTGTCAGTAAGAGGGCCTATCAATATTTGTCCTGCTGCCAGACCTATCATCCCTGCAGTCAGACTCATAGAAACGAGCGAAGGAGAGGTGGTGAAGTACTCTTTCATTTCAGGGAGTACCGGAAGATAAAAATCGGTTACAAACGGACCGAAGGCGGTCAACATACCTAACGTTACAGGCACAAAAACGTGTATCTTCTTTATTGTGTTCATTTTGACTATTGGATATCTAAGGAACAATACCACTCTGTTCCTGGCTGCAAAATTACCAAAAATGTCGTTATTTATAAAAATATGACACGTTGTTTTTATAAGTCTTTAACCTAAATCGCGCCACCCGTCACTGACTACACAGGTTCGTCAAACATACTTCAAAAGGTTAAGACATGGCACAAAAAAATCCGGAACACTCAATAATTGAAATTCCGGATTTTGTTTTTGAAGCTAAATGCAACTACTGCACTGCGCGCTTATCTGCGGAGGCCAAGAGCCTTGACAATAGCACGATAGCGATTGACATCGCGGTCGTACAGATAGTCGAGCAGAGCACGGCGTTTGCCGACAAGCTTAGTCAGCGAACGGGCAGTAGTATGATCTTTACGGTTCTGCTTCAGATGTTCCGTCAGATGGGAAATACGGTATGAGAACAATGCTATCTGGCTCTCAGCAGAACCAGTATCAGAGTTAGACTTTCCGTACTGTCCAAAGATCTCTTGTTTTTTTGCTTTGTCTAAATACATAGAACTTTTTGTTGTTAATATTAATATGATTTGCAAAATGCGACTGCAAAGTTACTCATTTTTAATCTAACTGATGACATACAATTCAAAAATCGGTCGGCTATTAACTTGTTTTTACATTTTCACATCCGAAAAACATTTCAATTGTCATTATAATAATATAATGTAAGCCAAACACTTCATTTAACCGATTTTATAGATTACGGTTGTGTCTGTGTGGATAAAAAGTATTAATTTTGCACTGATATTTTAAGGTAAATTATGCAGGACATAAGAAACATTGCGATTATTGCCCACGTCGATCACGGAAAGACGACACTGGTGGACAAAATGATGTTGGCCGGCAAGCTGTTCCGTGACGGACAGGACAATAGCGGCCAGGTGCTCGACTCTAACGACTTGGAACGTGAGCGCGGGATAACAATTCTCTCTAAGAACGTATCGATAAACTGGAAAGGTACAAAAATCAACATAATCGACACTCCGGGACACTCCGACTTCGGCGGCGAGGTAGAGCGTGTGCTCAACATGGCCGACGGATGTATCCTGCTCGTCGACGCTTTTGAGGGACCGATGCCACAGACCAGATTCGTGCTGCAGAAGGCTCTGAAGATAGGACTGAAGCCTATCGTCGTGGTCAACAAGGTGGACAAGCCCAACTGCCGCCCCGAGGAAGTGTACGAAATGGTGTTCGACCTGATGTTCTCGCTCAACGCTACCGAGGATCAGCTCGACTTCCCCGTAGTATATGGCTCGGCCAAGAACGGATGGATGGCTGAAGACTGGAAGAAACCTACAGACAACATCGACTATCTGCTCGACAAGATTGTAGAAGTAATTCCTGCTCCGAAGCATCTCGAAGGAACACCCCAGATGCTCATCACCTCGCTCGACTATTCGAGCTACACAGGCCGTATAGCAGTAGGACGCGTACATCGCGGCACGCTCCGCGACGGCATGAACATAACCATCTGCCATCGTGACGGAACACAGGAGAAGACAAAAATCAAGGAGCTGCACACCTTTGAAGGTATGGGCCACAAGAAGACCGACCACGTGGACAGCGGCGACATCTGCGCCGTAATCGGACTGGAACGTTTCGAGATAGGCGACACCATCTGCGACTTTGAGAACCCTGAGCCGCTGCCTCCTATCGCTATCGACGAGCCTACAATGAGCATGCTCTTCACCATCAACGACTCGCCGTTCTTCGGACGCGAAGGCAAGTTTGTCACCTCACGTCACATCAACGACCGTCTGCAGAAAGAACTGGAAAAGAACCTCGCCCTACGCGTAAGACCTTTCGAGGACACCACCGACAAATGGATTGTCAGCGGACGTGGTGTGCTACACCTCTCCGTGCTCATCGAGACAATGCGCCGCGAGGGCTATGAGCTGCAGGTAGGCCAGCCACAGGTAATCTACAAGGAAATAGACGGCAAGAAATGCGAGCCCATCGAGGAACTCACCATCAACGTCCCCGAGGAATTCGGATCAAAGATGATTGATATGGTGACACGCCGCAAGGGCGAAATGACCTCGATGGAAAGCCAGGGCGACCGGGTCAACATCGTGTTCGACATTCCTTCACGCGGTATCATCGGTCTGCGTACCAACGTGCTCACAGCCAGCCAGGGCGAAGCCATCATGGCTCACGTCTTCAAGGAATACCAGCCCTATAAAGGCGAAATAGTACGCCGCATGAACGGTTCGATGATAGCCATGGAGACAGGTACGGCCTACGCCTACTCCATCGACAAACTGCAGGATCGCGGCAAGTTCTTCATAGACCCGGGCGAAGAGGTGTACGGAGGCGAAGTGGTAGGCGAACATGTCCACGACAACGACCTCGTCGTCAACGTCACCAAGGCAAAACAGCTCACCAACGTTCGTGCCAGCGGATCTGACGAGAAGGCCCGCGTGATACCTAAGACCGTGATGAGCCTGGAGGAATGTCTCGAATACATCAAGGGTGACGAGCTTGTCGAAGTGACACCCAAGAGCATACGTATGCGTAAGATTATCCTCGATCACAACGAGCGCAAACGTGCCAACAAGGAGTAAGACCGAAGGATAACGGATGCTCTGAAATATTCGTTTCAGAACACCACAATCCCTGTAACATAACAAGAAAAGGTATCGTCCAATTAAGGCGATACCTTTGTTTCATCTACAATATGACATAAAACAAGAAAGCAGAATTATTCTATTTGAGAACAAACTGTATTTTTTATCTGAGATTCAGACACAGACCTTAATCGACTGAATATCAGAAAGTTGTAAAAAGGGCGTTTTCGCATTGCGAAAACGCCCTTTTTATAAGTGTCCTTCCTGCCTTACAGGGCGAAACGATAACCCACCGTGACAGTGAACGACTTGTTCTTCTGACCTTGGCTCAGTGGTTTTTTGAACGTATCGCACAATCCGAAATTGTAACGGGCATCAAGAATGACATTGTCATACTCGTAAGAAAAGCCTACAGGTATGGCAATGTCGAGTTTGTTGGTAGCTACATCAAACTTATGTTTCTGACTTTCGGCATATTCCTTCGAGCCGTCTTCTTTCTTTACAAACTCGGTTTCGGTGTACTCTACGTTACCGTCGCCAAGAGAAAAACCAAACTGCACCCCGGCCTTAAATGCCAAGTTCTTGGCCAGATAGACGTTTGCCACGATTGGGACATCGAGATATTGCAAGTCGGTGTTCCAGTCGTTTATTCCCGAATAACGGTTGTCTTTGTCTGAAATAAGGATTTCATTGTCAGAATAGCGGCAACCGCGCTGAGAATAGAACACGCCGGCCGAAACTGACACCTGGGGTAGAAGCTGATAGTCGAAATCGACCCCTGCCCGCAGTCCGGCTTTATATTTGCCTTTGTTCTCATCGACGATGCTCGCGGCATTACCAGAGTAATAGATGGCTTCATTGCTCAGATTGGCAATGTCGACACCCAGTCGGGGAATGATAGAGAACGTTCCTACTTCTCTCTGGGCATTGGCCGAAAGCGTTGTTACGAACAGACACGCTGCTAAAAATATTTTCTTCATTTTTTCTGTTATTGTTTGTTTCAAATCTGTTATTAGACAGTTTTAAATTTATGAATGTCCGCATTATGCCAATGTCAAATAGGAATGCCCCC
>CALBJK010000148.1 GCA_937892695.1 uncultured Prevotella sp. | reverse complement strand
CGGCACAGATAACCAGTCGAATAGGTTTCGTATATCTGTAAAACTTTAACCGAACAATTATGAACCAAAGAACCTCTATTAGCTTAAAAACATCAATCCTCGTTTGTCTGTTGTCGATGGCTATGGCAGCAATGGCTGACGGACTGAAAGTGGCCGACCTTCGTGTCGGGACATTGCACAATCCGGAAGGAGTGGATGCACCGCCGCAATTCAGCTGGAAGCTCACATCCGACCGTCGCTCTACCTTACAGACGGCTTACCGCATAGTAGTGAGCCGCAGTCCAAAAGGCAAAGACAAAGTGTTCGACACCGGATTTTTAAAGTCCGACCAGTCGTGCGGTGTCATTATTCCCCAGCTTGTTCTCAGCCCTTCTACCCGCTACTACTGGACTGTTACCGTCAGGGACAACCACCGCCGCAAGGCCGTGTCGCGTGACGAAGCCCGTTTCGATACCGGACTCATGGGTTCAGGGTGGGGCGGAGCGCGTTGGATAAAACCTTCGTCAGAGAATGACATAACCAAGAACATAGCGCGTTACACCGTCGAGACCGACCTGATTATCCTTAACGACAACGCTTCAATAGTATTTGCCACAACCGGCGACAAACGTTATTATATGTGGCAAATCAATACCTACGATAAAGGAGGTCCCTTGCTCAGACGGCACATCTACGAGGGTGGAGACAGCCCAAAGGTTAGCGAAAGACGGCTTCGTGGCTTTACAAAGGAAAGTCTGCTCCATAGCCGTCGTCACATTACCATAGCCGTGGCAGACAAGACGGTGACAACAAGTATCGACGGAACGCCAGTCGACACGTTTGTATGTGAGAACGGTCATGCTGTACCTTTTGGTGCGGTAGGGATGCGCGTACATAATGATCCCAATCAGGCACATGAAGAAGCTCTGTTCGGTAATATGCGCGTTACGACATCCGATGCTTCCGGCCATACGACGACGGTTCTAGACGAACGGTTCTCAGACCCTGCCGACTGTCTTTTTCCCTTTCCCGAACTGGTCAGCTTAGAAGGTTCGCCGATGTGCCGTATGGCATCCGAACCGGGCTGCGAGCGTCTGATGATGCAGGAAGAACTCCATGGCGAGCCGATGCTGCGCAAGTCGTTTTCTTTGAATAAGGATATTAAGTCGGCAAAACTTTACACTACGGCCCTCGGTGTCTACGACGTTTATGTCAACGGGTCTCGCGTAGGCCACACTGTTGCTGATGGCACTGTCGTATACGACGAGCTGAAGCCTGGTTGGACCGACTATCGTTCGCGGGTGTTCTATTCGTCCCACGACGTGACTGCCCTCTTGCAGCAAGGCGACAACGTGCTTGGAACGGTGCTCACACCCGGATGGTGGTCAGGCTTTATCTCGCGTGGCATCTATGGAAAGAATGAACCGGCCTTCATGGCAAAACTCGTAATCACCTACCATGACAACACTGAGGAAACGATTGTGAGCGACGACACATGGTTGTCGTCACTCGACGGACCGTTGCGCCGAAGCGGCATCTATCTGGGTGAGGTGTACGACGCGCGTCTGCGTCGGGACTGGACAGCTCCGGGTTACGATTGCAGCCGATGGAAGAAAGTTGAACTTGCTGCTTCATACAAGGGCAAGGTTGAGGCTCAGCGCGGCCCTGCCGTGCGAGAATTGGCAGACGAACGGCGTGCTCCAGTTTCTCTGACCGTCTACCAGGGCTCGAAGCCTGTAGGATGCGACTATGGCATGGTGAATGTCGTAAGCTTTAGCGACAGCATGACCGTTACCACTTTGAAGGCAGGTCAGACACTGATAGCAGATTTCGGACAGAACTTCGCCGGTGTGGTCGACTTCAAGATAAAAGGCCGTCGCGGCACAAGAATGAAGATGCGTTTTGCCGAAATGCTTAACGACACCGGCGAGAAGAACCGTGCCAACGACGGTCCTGGCGGCAGTCTGTATCTGGAAAACCTGCGTTCGGCCTACGCCGGCTTGCAATATACGTTCTCTGGTGACGAACAAGGCGAAAGCTACCGGCCTCTGACTACATTCTACGGCTACCGCTACTGCTCTATTACTGCCACCGCCGATATTACCCTCGAACATATCGAAGGGGTGCCGCTGAGTTCTTCTTACGAAGATACCGGCATCGTCATCGCCGAAGACGACATGACCAATCAGCTGTTCTCTAACATCGTCTGGGGACAGCGAAGCAATCTGCTGAGTGTGCCAACCGACTGTCCTCAGCGTGATGAACGTATGGGATGGACGGCCGACACCCAGGTGTTCTCTACCACGGCAATGTTCAACGCCAACGTCGCCGGGTTCTATCGCAAATGGCTCACCGACCTGCGCGACGGACAGCGCGACGACGGAGCCTATCCTGACATAGCTCCGGTGTGCTGGACTCCTACGGGTAACGGTGCATGGGCTGATGCAGGAATCATCGTTCCGTGGAACGTCTACCTGATGACTGGAGACAAGAGCGCGATAAGCGAAGGCTACGACTCGATGGAACGTTACATGACATGGCTGTCCAGCCAGAGTTCGGACGGCTACAAATACGACGGAGCCGGGACTGCCTACGGCGACTGGCTGTCGTTTGAGAAAACCGACCCTCGTTATGTCAGCGTGGCCTATTACGCTTACGATGCCAAACTCATGGCCCGTATGTCGAGGGTTCTCAGCACAGCCCCAGGCGACCGCTACGACTTGGCTGCAAAGAAGTATGACCGGCTCTTTGACGACATCAAGACCGAATACCAGCGGCGGTTTATGCCCGACGGCGTCTTGCCGTCACCGTCCCAGACCCAGTGTCTGCTCGCATTGCAGTTCGGATTGTACAGGGACGACGCGCAGAAACAATGGCTCACGGACAAGCTGCGCCAACTCATAACCGACAACGGGGAGAAACTCGGCACCGGATTTGTCGGCACGAGCGTCATCAACATGACCCTGTCTGAAGCCGGACTGGCCGACAAAGCCTACAATCTGTTGCTTCAGTGCGACTGCCCGTCGTGGATGTACAGCATCGACCAGGGGGCAACCACCGTTTGGGAACGGTGGAACTCTTACACCCGCGAGAAGGGATTCGGCGACAAGTCGATGAACTCGTTCAACCATTATGCCTACGGAGCCGTGGGCGAATGGATGTACCGCCGTATGGCCGGCATCAATCCCGACGACAAGCGACCCGGCTTCAAACACATCGTCCTGTGTCCAGAACCCGACATGCGTACCGTACTGCCTCATAAGCAGCATCGCATAAAAGGCGTGATGGGCATATACGATTCGCCATACGGCGATATTCTGGCCGACTGGGTACATGTCGAAGACGGAATCGAATACACGTTCTCCGTTCCTGCCAACACTACAGCAACCCTGTATCTCCCGGTTGCCGATGAGATTACTGCCGTAAAGTTTACTGATGCCCGACCCGAATATAAAGGTTTCAAGGACGGACGCAAAATATACGAACTCGGTTCGGGCGATTATGAAGTGAAAGTGAAGAATTACTGACATTTATTTGGCTCGTTCACCAAATAGCATTACTTTCGCACGATGACAAACAGACTTGTCTTATCCGGAACAATTCCTGACAAGGCAAGTCTTAGGATTCATATATGGAACATAATGCAAATATACCATCCAGCTTGAAAGAAAACAGCAAATCTGACTTTGAAAGATTGTTCCGCTCTTCCTATTCGCGGCTTGTCTTCTATGCCCGGGGCTTTATGGGTGACGAGGCCGAAGCCGAAGATATAGTAGAAGACGTTTTCGTCGACTTGTGGCGGAGAAAAGATTCTGTCGATTTCGGTGAAGGCATAGAGGGCTACCTGTTCCGGGCAGTATACACCCGATGTATCAATGCTCTGAAGGCCCGCAACGTAGGACAAGGCCGTCTGACGTTACTCAGTCAGATTAACGAACGACGTATGGATACAATCAAGGCCGACTCTGCCGACCCTTCCATCAGTATGGAGAATGCCGACCTGCGCCGTGAACTCGAATCGGCCATAGAGTCGCTTCCAGAGAAATGCCGGATTGTCTTCCGGATGAGCTACATCAATGACATGCACAACGACGATATTGCGCGGGTGCTCGACCTTTCGGTACGCACCGTAGAACACCACATCTATCTTGCCCTTCGCGCATTACGCAAAAAATGTCGTGGAATTGTTCGATGCTTGCTTTTTGCTTTCCTTTTATCGTAAAGATTGGTTAGCACCATTCTACGTCCGGTATTTATTACCGTGCCATCTTCTTAATATGGTACACAAAGAATGCACTGAAAGCTTTTCAAATGCTAAAATACAAGCATTAATTCATTTTTCTTTAAGTAGTTAGTGAATAATTGTTGTTATAATGACAAGTTGTGTTCCCTCCATAACAATAATGAGATGAAAGAGTTGGACGAAAATATCATAATAAGATTTATCCAAGGCCAGTGCTCAGACGAAGAGTTGCAGGCCGTAAAAGAATGGATTGACGTTTCCGGCGACAACCGAGACGAGCTTTTCCGTCTGGAAAGACTTTACCGCGACATGGCCGCTTCGGTCGTTAATCCGGCGAAGATAGATACAGCCATGAAGCGGGTCATGGACAAAGCTATGCGTGATGATGCTGCTGAAAGCGACGATGCAAGTGTGTCAAAACAGCGCAGTACACTGGCCATAACTCTGTCATACTGCCGCCGATATGCCGCCGCAGTGTTGGTGCTGTTAGTTGCAGGAGCCGCTTTTTGGTACACGTCCAGACCGAATGCGGCTGTGAAAGAAGACGAAAAGATTGTCAGCGTATCGGCTCCGTCCAATGCCACGCGCGAGGTTGTCTTGCCCGACGGTACTCGTTTGTGGCTCAATCGGGGCGCGACGGTGAGCTATCCCGAGTCTTTCTCCGACTCGCTGCGCCATGTCCGGCTGAAAGGCGAAGCCTACTTTGAGGTGGCTAAGAACGCGGCCAAGCCCTTTGTAGTGAGCAGCGACAACATGAGCGTGAAGGTGCTCGGCACAATCTTCAATTTCAATACCGGTTCGCCGTCTCGTCCTGTGGCCGAAGTCAGCCTTATTGAAGGCTCGGGCGAGGCCAGTAGCCTGAAGTCTCCTGGGCAGGTGGTGTTGTCACCAGGCCAGAAGGCACGTCTCGACTACTCAGCAGGACGGTTCACTGTAGAGAATGTCGATCCACATATCGACGCTGTATGGCACAGTGGTATGATTTCTTTCGACAACGCAACAGTGAGCGACATCGCCCGTACACTCGAACGTCTGTACGGAGTGCATATCATCGTCGATCCGTCTGTCGACACCCGACGCACCTATTCGGGCACCATCGTGCGTAAGGGAGGCATCGATTCTGTGTTACAGCTCCTGCAATACACCCTGCCTATAATTCACCGGTATGACGGCAATCACATTGTAATTAGCAGCCGGAAGGGTTGAACATAGAGAAAGACCGAATCTTGATAAAAGAAATATTAACGGTAAAAACTGGTTTCCTTTCGCAAGTTTTGCGTAATTTTGTCGTGCGTTTATTCAGGTCGTACTGCGAGAACCGTACAGCCGAACGCAAACAAAACGTATAACAAACGATAAGAAAAGAAAGAATGAAGAAGATTTTTACATTGGTACTTGTCGCTACATCGGCGATTTCGGCCATGGCCGTAGACTACACAGAGAAAATCGCAGTGTATCTCAACGGAAACCAGATGGGCACTCCTGCAACCACTACCGTTACGGTTAACAAAACAGATGACGGCAAGTACAGTCTCCAACTGAAGAATTTCGTACTGATGGGTGGTGCTATCAAAGTCGGCAACATCAACCTAACTGGCGTGAACGGAACCGAATGCGGTATCGTGACAGCAATTAGCTCACAGCAGACAATCAAGATCGAGAATGGTGACGAAGGTTCTGGATGGCAAGGTCCACTTTTGGGCGACGTGCCTGTGATGATGGACGGACAGATCCGTAACGGTCGACTTAACGCTGTGCTCAGTATCGATATGGCCGCTATGGGACAGATGGTTTTGGTGGAACTGGGAGATAAGGCAGCTGAAATAGGGCAGATACCAAACTCCGGCTTTGAAGATTTCCATAAAGCGAAATATGTCAGCATGGACGGCGCAAATGAAGCCGAGAGCGACGAACCTAACGGATGGCATGCGTTCAACAGCGGATATATTAACACGGCAGATCCGATGGCTGCCTTGTACGAAACGGCATTGTACAGCAAAGACACACATATCTCTGACGAGGTACGTCCCGGCTCAACCGGCAAAAAGAGCGTACAGATTACTTCAGACATGGTGCTTGGCTTTGTAGCTGCCAACGGAACAATGACAACCGGCCGTCTTCAGGCGGGTTCATATACACCTACAGATGCAGCCAACTGCTCGTTCCTTGACATGAGCAAGACCGATGTTGACGGCAACGGCGATCCTTTCTACACAGTATTGACCAGCAAGCCCGACAGCATTGCCGTTTGGGTGAAGTTCAAACAAGGTACCTTGGCCGATGAAAACAAGGACTATAAATTTGCTACGGTAAGCGCAATCATCACTGACGGCACCTATTATCAGGACCCGCAAGACAAGGACGATTACAAGAACGTTGTGGCCAAAGCGCAGAACAAGGAAATCGAAAGCAAGGACTTTGCATGGCAGCGTATCAGCGTTCCGTTCGACTATGCTACTTACGCAGCCGACGATGCCGAGGCTAAGGCTCTGCTTGTTACATTGTCGACAAACGCACAGCCGGGTGTAGGCAGTACTGACGCTACAAATCCTGACCAGCTCTTCGTAGACGATATCCAGCTTGTTTATAATGCAGGATTGGCATCACTCAAGGTTAAAGGCCAGAACGTAGAACTCAACGGCGGCAGCGATTACACTGTCGAAGGTGTCAGTGGCGAATTGTCGGCTAACGACATCGAAGTGGCTTCTGACGGACAGGGTGCATACATCACCAAGACCCTCACTCAGAACGGTTCTGATGTGAATGTTCGCATTGCCATTACTTCCAATGACCTGCGTACAACCAACGTCTATAACCTTACAGTCAAAGGGACAACCGTTACAGGCATTAACAACCCAGTCTCTACTGCCAACGGCAAGGCCGTGGCTGTCTTCACTATCGACGGCAAGCGCGTGACAGGCATGAACACCAAGGGGCTGTACATCGTCCGCTATGCCGACGGCAAGACCGTGAAGGTTGTCAAGAAATAAAAATCCGCTGAACGTACATTCGTACATTTGAATAAGGAGCGACTGAGCCGACCGGTTCAGTCGCTTTTCCATTCTAATGACTGCTTCTGTGGTTTAATGTCATCCAGTCTCTTTATGGATGCACGGCTCGTCCCTACGGTTGGATGCTCCTTGCTGTATTGGCGTGATTTGGGCTAAACGTGACGAGAGAACTAAAGATTTGGTCGAAGGCACTGCAAGTGTAGAATTTATTTTGTAAGTTTGCAAAATATATGCTTGCTCACGGTCAAACGACCTGACATGGCATTGAAAAGGCAGACAATATGTACGATGAACGACTTCTCCACTATGTGTGGAAACACCGCATTTTCCCGCTACGACAGCTTGTCACTACCGACGGGCAGAGCGTAGAGGTAGTCGACACCGGGCTATACAACACCGACTCGGGTCCCGACTTCTTCAACGCCAAAGTGAAAATAGGCTCTACGCTTTGGGTCGGCAATGTCGAACTACACCGACGGTCGTCCGACTGGTTCGTCCACGCCCACGACCGTGATCCTCGTTATGACAACGTCGTGCTACATGTAGCCGAGACGGTTGATGCCGAGGTCATGTGTCACAACGGTAACCGTCCTCCGCAGATGCAGCTGTCGGTGCCGGAGAATGTGCTCTGCAATTATGAGGAACTGCTCAGTGTCGACAAGTACCCTCCATGTCGTAAGGCCATCGCCGCAATGTCGCGTATCGAGATACACTCGTGGATGAGTGCGCTTCTGGCCGAACGTCTCGGACAAAAAAACCGGGCGATAGAGCGGAGAGTGGAACGCTGCGGCGGTTCGTGGGAAGACGCTCTCTTCGTGACGTTGGCCCGCAACTATGGTTTCGGCACTAACGGCGAAGCTTTTGAGACGTGGGCTTCGACAGTGGGGCTGAACCACGCCGCCCATCATCGCGATAACCTGTTCCAGATAGAGGCTCTCTTCTTCGGCCAGGCCGGATTGCTCGACGATGCTTCTGTGCCGCGCAGTCATCGTTGTGAATCACTGGCCGACGACTATTACGGACGGCTCAAGACCGAGTATGCCTATCTTGCCCATAAGTTCAGTATCGCACCGATGGACTTCCGTCAATGGCGTTTCCTGCGTATGCGTCCGCAGAACTTCCCATATATACGGCTGTCCCAGTTGGCTCGGCTCTACCATTCGCGCCGGGCTACGCTCCGTTCTCTGGTCGAAGCCGATACGTTCGATGCCGTACGCCGACTCTTGACAACCGAGGTCACGCCTTACTGGCGTACCCACTATGTATTCGGCGTAGAGAGCGTGGAGAGCGACAAGAGTCTGTCGCGGTCGTCTGTCGACCTGCTCGTCGTCAACACCGTCGTGCCGATGCTGTTCGCCTACGGACGATACAAAGGTTCGGAACGGCTGTGCGACCGTGCGATGGGTTTTCTCGAACAGCTTCGAGCTGAGGACAACACCATTGTGCGCGTGTGGAGCGAATGCGGACTGTCTGCCGAAAACGCCGGTGACAGCCAGGCACTGATACAACTGAAGAAAGCCTATTGCGACCCAAAAGAGTGTCTGCGCTGCCGCATCGGACACTTTAAGATAGTAAGTATTTAGTGATGAAAACAATGTACAATACAACCACTCTGCCCGACGGGCTTCGGGTGATACATCTGCCATCGGCATCGCCGGTGGTCTACTGCGGCTATGCCATCGATGCCGGGACGCGTGACGAACTGCCCGGACAGGAGGGCATGGCTCATTTCTGCGAACATATAACGTTTAAAGGTACAGTCCGACGCAAACCGTGGCACATACTCAACTGTCTGGAGAGCGTTGGCGGCGACCTAAACGCCTTTACCAATAAGGAGGACACTGTATACCATGCAGCGGTACTCCACGAACATATAGACCGTGCCGTCGACTTGCTCACCGACATTGTCTTCCACAGCACTTACCCCCAGAACGAAATAGACAAGGAGACCGAAGTGATAAGCGACGAGATAGAAAGCTACAACGACTCGCCGGCCGAACTCATCTACGATGACTTCGAGAACGTGCTCTTTGCCGGGCATCCACTCGGTCACAACATCCTCGGCGAAGCAGCCCGTTTGCGCACCTATACTACGGCCGACGCTCTCAGCTTCACGTCGCGGTTCTACCGCCCCGACAATGCCGTCTTCTTCGCATACGGCGATGTAAGCTTCGACCGCTTGGTCAGATTGTTGGAGCGGCATTCGCGGTTGCGTGAGGATATGTGTCAATCATGTATGGAGACGCGCCGGAGTGACGTCTCTACAGGGCGCGTGGCCGCCCTGCTGCCTCACTACCGTTCGCAGAATGTCGTGAAACAGATGAACACCCATCTTACCCATGTAATGACAGGCAACCGGGCTTACGACATTCACGACGACCGACGTATAGCCCTCTATCTGCTCAACAATATCCTCGGCGGACCTGGAATGAACGCCCGGCTCAACATAGCCCTGCGCGAACACAACGCGCTTGTCTACATGGTGGAGAGTTCGCTCACGAGCTATTCGGACACTGGGGCGTGGGGTGTATATTTCGGCTGTGACCCCAAGAACACGGCCCGCTGCATGAGGCTAGTGCGTCGGCAGCTCGACCGTGTGATGGAACGTCTGCTCACTGACACACAGTTACGCGCCGCAAAGAAGCAGATCAAAGGACAGATAGGCGTGGCCTGTGACAGCCGCGAAAGCTTCGCCATCGACTTCGCCCGTTCTTATCTCCATTACGGATGGGAACGCGACATCGCCCGGTTGTTCCGCGATATCGATGCCGTCACGCCAGAGAGGGTGCTGCAGGTGGCGCAGGAAACGTTCGATCCTGACCGTATGACCACCGTCACAATCAGATGATTTGGAGACCCTAAGACAAAGACTATTGAGAAAAAAACATTAACTTTGCATAAGTTAAGCTGCACTCGGGCAATGAGAGCAAGCTCTCTTGCCGCTTGTTTGCATTAACTTTGCATAAGTTAAGCTGCACGGTTTTAATCAGAAAGTTATCATACGACAATAATGGAAGACGATTTTGACATACGACAGGAGAATGTCAGTCAGGGAGAAAAGGATTTTGAAAACGCCCTGCGACCGCTGCGCTTCTCCGACTTCAGCGGACAGAAGAAGGTTGTCGAAAATCTTGAAGTGTTCGTCGAGGCCGCCAAGTATCGCGGCGAACCGCTCGACCACACCCTTCTGCACGGCCCTCCAGGACTGGGCAAGACCACTCTGAGCAACATAATAGCCAATGAGCTGGGTGTGGGCTTCAAAATCACCAGCGGCCCTGTGCTCGACAAACCAGGCGATTTGGCCGGCATTCTCACGTCGCTCGAACCGCGTGACGTGCTCTTCATCGACGAGATTCACCGTCTCTCGCCTGTGGTCGAGGAATATCTCTACTCGGCGATGGAGGACTACCGCATCGACATAATGATAGACAAGGGTCCGTCGGCACGTTCCATACAGCTCGACCTCAACCCTTTTACTCTCGTCGGAGCGACCACACGTAGCGGTCTGCTCACGGCTCCGCTCCGTGCCCGGTTCGGCATAAATCTGCATTTGGAGTACTATCAACCCGAGACCTTGTGCCGCATTCTCAAACGTTCGGCAGCCATTCTGAACGTGCCCATCGACGACGATGCGGCCAACGAGATAGCCCGGCGCTCGCGCGGAACGCCCCGTATAGCCAATGCCCTGTTGCGCCGTGTGCGCGATTTCGCCCAGGTGAAAGGTTCCGGACGCATCGACACCGACATCGCACGGCTGTCGCTCACGGCTCTTAACATTGACCAGTACGGACTCGACGAGATAGACAACAAGATTCTGCTCACCATCATTGACAAGTTCCGTGGCGGACCGGTCGGCGTGTCGACCATCGCCACAGCCATCGGTGAAGACTCAGGTACGGTGGAGGAGGTGTACGAACCGTTCCTTATAATGGAAGGTTTCATCAAGCGCACCCCACGGGGCCGTATGGCCACGAAGCTGGCATACGACCATCTGGGTCGCAATCCCTACTCGGGCAACATTATGGAGCCGCAGTTGTTCGGCTGAATTTAATGAGTTTCCAGTAAGGAAGCGCTGCTCGTGCGTAAGCTTCGTATGATATCAGTCAAGCGAGAAAACGGACATATTGGAAAACGGCAGTGTTTGACACACAAAATTGAAAGGGCTGCTTACAGATTGAAAGCAGGTTTTTCTATGCCAATATTTTTGTCTTTTTTGCTTATTTCAGCATGAAACATGAGATGTAGACATACGTATGAAGGACACAGAATTCATGAAAAGGTGGCACAAAAAAAGAGTGCTGAACGTCTATTATCAACGTTCAGCACTCTTCGGTGGGCCATCTAGGGCTTGAACCTAGGACCTCCAGATTATGAGTCTGTTGCTCTAACCAACTGAGCTAAAAGCCCGGCTTACCTGTTTATCGGTAAGTTTTGCGACTGCAAAGGTAAACAGTTTTACGCAAACAGCCAAATATTTATGCTGAAAATTTTGCGGTTTATTCTAATTATATTAATTTTGTCTCGGTTTATTGGCAGACAATCATTAGTCTGTCTCTGGCTGTGCCGTAAATATGTATTCTGTTTACGCATAGGTAAAATAAAACCCGGATTTATTATAAATGAACAGTAAACATACAATTAACCAAACATCAAACATGAGAAAAAACATTTTGCTGTCGGCTTGTCTCGTGGCAGTGAGCTTGCTCTGCACCCATGCCCAGGGACTGAAACTGGCCGAAGCCAAGTTTGCCGTCGGCGACGACGCGCGATGGAAGAACCTTTCCTTCGACGACAGTTCATGGAAGACACTGTCCGTAAAGAAACCCTGGAACGAGCAGGGCGTTGCCAATCCCAACAATTATGCATGGTATCGTATGCGTTTCACGATGCCACAGTCGATGCTTGAGGCTTCGGACCTGAAAGAGGTAGTGAAATTCAATATGGGCAAGATAGACGATGCTGACGAGGTTTACCTCAACGGTGTGCTCATAGGCAAGACCGGACGCGGAGCCAAGGACAAGGGCGGCTACGAGTCGCTTTGGGACAAGGAACGCGTCTATACCGTCAAGGCCAAGGATGGCCCCGTGAAGTGGGGACAGGAGAACGTGCTAGCCGTGCGTGTCTACAACGGCAACGACCCCGGCGGCATGTCCGGTAATGGCGTGACGGTGAGCGTGCCCAGCCGTGCCGACGGTCTGCATCTGAAGTTCAGCCAGAAGGCTTATGGCCAGTCGCCGGTGTGTTCGGCTGTCTATACCAACGACTTCAATGCTGCCCAGAAAGGCTGTCTGACTATCACCGTAACCGATACCGAGACTGGTAAGACACTCTCTGCAAAGTCGTATCGTCTGAGCCTGAAAAGCAAGGGTCGCAAGGCTTTCGACATAGCCTATGATCGCGGAAAGTGCGTCGAGATAGCAATGGACTATGTGGACAATTACACCGGCCGCACTTTCAGCTCTAAGCACATCCCTCAGTACATCCTCACACCGTCGGCTCCGGCTACGCCGCGTTACAACGGTCCGGTGGTCTACGGTGTGCGTCCGGGTTCGCCCGTAATCTTCCGTCTGCCCGTGAGCGGTGTTCGCCCGATGAAGTTCAGCGTGCGCAATCTTCCCGATGGGTTGAAGCTCGACAGTGAGAACGGCATCATCAGCGGCAGTCTGAAGGAACAAGGCGAATATGACATGACCTTCGTAGCCGAGAACTCGAAGGGACGCATGGAGCAGCCGTTCACCATAAAGGTGGGGCAGAAGATAGCCCTTACTCCTCCGATGGGATGGAACAGCTGGAACTGCTGGGGCCTGAGCGTGTCGCAGGAGAAGGTTATCTCTTCGGCTCAGGCCATAATAGACAAGGGACTGGCCGACTATGGGTACAGCTACATCAACGTCGACGACGCTTGGGAAGCTCCGCAGCGCAATGCCGACGGTACGATAGCTGTCAACGAGAAGTTCCCCGATATGAAGGGACTGGGCGACTGGCTCCACTCCCACGGACTGAAGTTCGGCATCTATTCGTCGCCCGGCGACCTCACCTGCGGCAACTATCTCGGTTCACTCGGCCACGAGGAACAGGACGCCAAGACCTACAACAGCTGGGGCATCGACTATCTGAAGTATGACTGGTGCGGCTACTGGCGCGTGTTCGAAAAGGAGAACGACCGCAGCATAGCAGCCTATGTGCGTCCTTATTTGCTAATGGAGAAATATCTGCGCGAACAGCCACGTGACATCTTCTACAGCCTATGCCAATACGGTATGGGCGATGTGTGGAAATGGGGTCACGCCGTCGATGCCAACTCGTGGCGTACGACTGGTGACATCACCGACACATGGGCTTCGCTCTACGATATAGGCTTCGTGCGTCAGGCCGAACTTTACCCTTACGCCGGACCGGGCAACTGGAACGACCCCGACATGCTTATCGTAGGTAAGGTAGGATGGAGCGCGAATCTGCGCGACACACGGCTGACTCCCGACGAACAGTACACCCACATCTCGCTCTGGACTCTGCTGGCCTCGAACATGCTCATCGGCTGTGACGTGGCCCAGATGGATGAGTTCACGCTCTCCCTCCTATGCAACAACGAGGTCAACGCTGTCAACCAGGACGTTCTGGGCCGTCAGGCCAAACGCGAAGTGCTCGACGGCGACGTCCAGATATGGAAGCGTCCGCTCTCAGACGGAAGCTACGCCATCGGTGTCTTCAACCTCGGCGACGAGAACATGACCGTCGACTTCGGCAAGTATCTTGACCGTCTCGGCATAAAACGGCTTACCGCCGTGCGCGACCTGTGGCGACAGAAAGACATCAGTACCACCGATCTGAAATATTTCATACCTACCCACGGTGTGAAGTATATCAAGGTTAAGGCCGAATAAACAGTGAACGGAAGCCGCTACAGACAGCCATTGGCTGCGTCGGCTTCCGTTTTTCGTTTTGCCAAACGTCCGATTTTGTCGTTTGGCTTCTTTTCTTTTACTTTTTTTGTGTAAGTTTGCAGACAGAAAAGGGAAACATACATATTATGAACATAAGAACATCCAAAATCATGACTGTGGCCGCCGTCACCGCTCTCATGTTCGGAATGGCCTCGTGTAACGAGAAAAAGTTCCATATAGACGGCGAGATAACCGAAGCCAAGGACTCGACGCTCTATCTCGAACACATGAGTCTGAACGGTCCGGTAGCCATCGACTCGGTGAAGCTCGGTGAGGACGGTGCGTTCTCCTTTGCCGAAAAGGCCGTCGACTCTCCCGACTTCTACCGTCTGCGCATAGCCGGACAGATTGTAAACGTAGCCATCGACTCTACCGAGACAGTCACCGTCAAGGCCGCTTATCCTACTATGGCATCCCGCTACGAAGTGTCAGGTTCTTACGATTGTTCCAAGATCAAGGAGCTGACACTTATGCAGATGAGGCTACAGAACCGCATCAATGCCATCGCCGCTTCCCCGTCGTTGGGTGTAGATGCCGTGATGGACAGCGTCACACGGGTGATAGAAGCCTATAAGACCAAGGTAAAGATGCAGTACATCTTCAAGGAGCCGATGAAAGCATACGCCTATTTCGCCCTCTTCCAGACTATAAACATGGGCGGTCAGGCCACGCTCATCTTCAATCCGCGCAGCAGTGCCGACGACGTTAAGGTGTTCGCGGCTGTTGCCACGAGCTGGGATACTTTCTATCCTAACGAGGAGCGCGGCACCAATCTTCACAACATAGCTCTCGAAGGAATGAAGGATGTGCGCATCGTGCGCAACCGACAGGTCCAGCAGATAGACCCCCGCACAGTCGACACATCGGGCATTCTCGATATAGCTCTCGAAGACAACCACGGCAATGTGCGCCATTTGTCTTCGCTCAAAGGCAAGGTCGTACTGCTCGACTTCCATCTCTTCGCCGGTGAGGGTTCGCTCAAACGCATAATGATGTTGCGCGAACTATACAACAAGTATCATGCCCAGGGTTTTGAGATATATCAGGTGTCGGTAGACCCCGACGAGCATTTCTGGAAGACCCAGACTGCCGCTCTGCCGTGGATAAGCGTCAGAGCAGACGACGAACACAGCAATGTGCTGCAGCTGTACAACGTACAGTCTATCCCGACTTTCTTCATTCTGGGCAAGGATGCCAATGTCTACAAGCGTGATGTACAGATAAAGAATCTCGACGCAGAGATAAAGTCGCTGCTTTGAGCGCGTTATAATATATGTAATTCCGGACAGTTCATCAACGCGAAAAGGACTGTCCCTTACGATAAAAGAAAAGGGGCTGAAGCCGGTCTTTACGACTGGTTTCAGCCCTTTTGCTGTGCGTCGGGTACGAACGTTGTCTGACATGTTCAGGTTTCGAGTAAGCCTTAATTTATTGAAGATACTCTGCCTTCGGCAATATCTTTGCAATTTTTTACGTTCAAAGAATAGGGGTTTTCTTTCAACTCCATGTCTTTAGGGTAGAAATATCAAAAAAAATCAACAACCACTCGACACTGGGAAAATGTTACAAACAAACGACGCCACCGATTGGAACGAACTTTTCAAACTGTATTACAGGCCGCTGTGCCTCTTTGCATTGCATTTTGTTGACGATGCCGACGACTGCGAGGACATCGTGCAAGAATGCTTCGTGAAGATGTGGCGGCGCAAAAGCGAAGGTCATGTGGTAAGCGACGCAAAACGCTACTTGTTTGCTTCGGTGAAGAACGCGTGTCTAACGGCCAGCGGTAAGGGCTGCGCCGTAGTGCCGATAGACGGGAACGAATCTGCAGAAATTGCTGCATCCGACGACGAGATTGACCGGTCGCAACGCGAGGCTCGTCTGTGGACGGCCATAGACAGCCTGCCCGAGAGATGTCGCGAGGTGTTGCTGATGTGCAAACGCGACGGTATGAGCCAAGCCGACGTGGCCTCGCAGCTCGGTATATCGGTCAAGACTGTCGAAAACCAAATGTCAAAGGCGTACCGTGTGTTGCGCGGCAAGGCAGCCGAAATATGGCAAATGGCCGTCGGTTGGCTGTTTTGAATTTCTCGGCTCGCACCATCTCAGGATGCGAAGAAAAATGTATGCCACAATAAAAAAGCTGAAAGAAAACCAAAATGGAAGAAAAAGATTTGTCGTTCGTCCTGCGCCACTATAAGAAAGGGCAGCTGGATACGCAACAGGCAATCCGTCTGTTCAGACAACGCACACGACAGAGCCACAGCCGCAGGCCGTTGCGGGCAATTGCTGTGGCCGCTACAGTGGCTGTGCTTATAGCCGCCGGAGCGATGCTTTGGCTCGGTCAGTCAGCCGAAAAGGGCGTGACTGTGGAAGCTGGCAGCGTGGCCGAAGCCTGTACCTTGCCCGACGGGTCGCGCATAACGCTGTCTCCCGGAACGTCTATAAACTATTCGCCTGACGACATGGAGCATGGGCATAGGTACGTAGAGCTTAGTGGTACGGCCTATTTCGAGGTGAAGCACAATCCGCGTAGGCCATTCATTGTAAGCGGCCAAGGCGCGACGGTGAAAGTTCTCGGCACGAAGTTCCAAATAGAACAGCTGGCTGGAGGCTCCTCAACAGTTTATGTGGCCGATGGCAGGGTGCTGTTCGGACGTTCAGGGACAGGCTCGGGCATCGTCCTCAGACGTGGAATGAAAGCCTTGTTGGACAAAGGCAAGCGGCATCCGCAGATAATTCCACCCGGCTCGGCCAACCAAACGGTATGGGCAACGCGCATTTTCGTGTTTGACAACACGCCGATGAACGAAGCCCTCGGCGACCTATCGGCCTTTTACAATGTCAACCTCACGGCTAGCGACAGTACTCAGCGCATCACCGGAACGTTCGAGGCAGACGACCTCAACACGATTATCAGTGTCATCGGCAAGACGCTCGGCATAAAGATTGAAAAAGAATAACACGCCATGAATAATACACTTTTTAAGACATTGGCATTGGCTGCAGCAATAATGATTGCCATCCCATCTGCGGCGCAAAATGCCAAAAGAACCCTGAAACAATTCATCGACCGCATCGGCACAGAGGAGAATGTGCATTTCGTCTATGGCTCCGACGTTAACCTTTCGAGACCCTGCAAGGCGACAAAAACAAAAGGCCGGAGCCTGAAAAGCAAGCTCGATGCTGCATTAGAAGGCTCGGGCATCGAATGGGAAAGACAAGGCAAGTACATTATCCTACGACACAAGTCTGCCGGAAAGCCCCAATCTGAGCGGCGGAAGGTAAAAACCGTCACGCCACGCCGCTACACTGTCAGCGGGATTGTATCCGACGAAAATGGCGAAACACTGGTCAACGCCACCGTGCGCGACGCGTCTTCGGGCTTGTACACGCTCACAAACAAGTATGGCTTTTTCAGCCTCATGCTGACCGAAGGCCGCCGCGAACTGCGCTTCACGTATGTGGGGCACAACGAAAAGGCGCAAACCGTGGAGCTGAACCGTAACCGCAGCATCGACGTAAGCCTTAGCGAGAGCAATCTTCTGAAAGGCATTGTCGTCACGGACAACCTCAATTCGCCGCTTGCTACGGTTTCGACAGGCCGCCGGTCGTTCTCTCCTGCCGACTTGCACACCGAATATTCGCTCCTCAGTTCGCCCGATGTAGTTAAGATATTGCAGCTGCAGCCGGGCGTTTCGGGCGGAGTAGAACTGATGTCGGGAATGTTTGTGCACGGCGGAGGAGCCGACGAGAACCTTTATATACTTGACGACATGCCCCTTTATCAAACCAACCACGTGTTGGGATTATTCTCGTCGTTCAACACCGACGTGGTGAAGAACGTCGATTTCTATAAAAGCGGCTTTCCTGCACGGTTCAACGGACGGCTCTCTTCGGTGGTCGATGTGCGTACAAAAGACGGCGACATGCACCATATACACGGCTCGTTCAGCATCGGAATGTTGGACGGACGCTTCCAGATAGACGGCCCGATAAAGAAAGGGAAAACATCGTTCAACTTCGGAATGCGTCGCAGCTGGGCTGATATCTTCTACAAGCCGATAATGGCAATAGCTAACCGCAAGAGTTCGTCCGAACACATGGACATCGACTTCGCGTTCCACGACATCAACGCAAAGGTGACGCACGTCTTCTCAGAACGCAGCCGCATGTACGTAAGCCTGTATTCGGGGCGTGACAAACTGAAAACCAATGACCGCACCAAAGACCAATACTACAGCGACGATGACATAACAAACCTCGACGGAGGCAACCTCGATGCCGCCCTGAACTGGAACTACCGTTTCTCGCCGAAGCTGTTCGCCAACTTCACTGGGGTATTCGCATGGAACCGTTCGCTGATGGAGCGCAAGGAAAAAGAGATAGACCATTCGGAGAAGCTGCCCGACTCG
>CALBJK010000147.1 GCA_937892695.1 uncultured Prevotella sp. | reverse complement strand
CTGTACAGGGTAATGAGCTGTTGCTGCACTTTGACGGCTTTAATGAGGAGCCGAAAAAAATGGCATACAAAGTAGAGATAACCGAGGTCAGAGACATGAACGGCGATGGGGCTGTTGACCTGTCAGACGTGCGCTATCTGTTGCAGAACGACAAGAATGTGCTCACAACTCTTCAAACGGGCGACTTCCGCTCTGACGAGTGCATAGAACTCTTGAAGCAGGCAGACATCGTTGTCACCAATCCTCCGTTCTCGCTGTTCCGAGAATATATTGGGCAACTGATGGAGTATGAGAAGAAGTTCATAATAGTAGGGCATCAGAACGCTATAACCTACAAGGAGGTATTTCCTCTGATAAAGGAGAACAAAGTATGGCTTGGCTATGGCTTCAAAGGCGCAGCCGCTCATTTCTTCTCGCCATACGAGGATATTGCAACGGCTGGCGACCATAAAAAGGATATGATACGAGTATCAGGCGTGAATTGGTTTACTAATCTTGAAATACCAAAGCGACATGAGTTTCTTGATTTGGTGTGTCGTTATTCACCAGAGGAGTATCCGGAATATGATAATTATGATGCCATCAATGTAAACAAAACTGCTGACATTCCTTGCGACTATGATGGAGTGATGGGAGTGCCTATCACTTTTATGGATAAATATAACCCCAACCAATTTGAAATTATTTGGCAAGCAAGTGGTAATACACGTGCTTCAGCTCCCAAAGATGCTCTTGAACGGCTTCATTATCGTCAGCACCCTGAAGATAGAGGAGGTTGTACAGTAATAAAAGGGAAAAGAACTTATGGAAGAATATTAATCAAGCGAAAATAATAAATCTTATGTTGGATATAGATAAAATAGAAGTCACGGTGGGTGAAATAACCAATGGCTATGTGAATAATGATGAGCAGGGAGTGCGTGGATACGGTGGTAAACTTGACATTCGTCCACCTTATCAGCGTGAATTTATTTACAATGAGAAAGAACAGCAGGCTGTCATAACAACAGTCTTGAACGACTATCCGCTCAATATTATGTATTGGGTGAAGCGGAGCGACGATGCCGAATGTCCATACGAGGTTATGGATGGGCAGCAACGCACGCTGTCACTATGTGAGTATGTTGACGGTAAGTTTGCCTACGACTTCAAGAACTTCTTCAATCAGCCAGATGACATACAGAAGAAAATCCTCAACTACAAGCTCACCGTTTACGTTTGTGAGGGCAAACCATCTGAAAAACTCGAATGGTTCAAAACAATAAACATCAATGGGAAACCGCTCAACGAACAAGAAATAAACAATGCCGTGTATGCCGGACCATTCGTTTCAGATGCAAAAAAGCATTTCTCTAAGTCAAACTGCGGAGCCTATCGTCTTGGCAAGGACTTGGTGCCTGGCACGCCAATACGTCAAGACCTGCTGAAAAAGGCTCTTGAATGGATGGCTGAACATGAGACACGCAACGGGCACAGGCAGACCATAGTGGGCTACATGGCGGAGCATCAGCACGACCCTAACGCCAACAACCTTTGGACTTATTATCAAAACGTGCTTAACTGGGCAATCACAAACTTCGACTTGAAACATTTTAAGATAATGAAAGGCTTGGACTGGGCTATGCTCTATGACCGCTTCCACGACCAAACACTTGACACAGCCGCACTTGGCAAGCGCATAACCGAACTTGTGCGCGACAGCGAGATACAGAAGCAAACGGGTATAATACCATACGTGCTCACCGGCGACGAACATTACCTTGACCTTCGATCATTCCCAGAAGACATTAAGTTTGCCGTATGGGAAGAACAAGGTCACAGATGCAATATCTGCCACAAAGAGTTTGACTTCGATTTTATGGAGGGCGACCACATCACGCCGTGGCGTGATGGCGGGCGGACAGTTAAGGAAAACTGTCAGATGTTGTGCAGAGAATGCAACAGAAGGAAGTCGGCCAAATAGCTGTAAGACAGAGAGACTTCTACATTTTATAATAAGTGCGTTCCTTAGTAATTCGCTAAAGAACGCACTTTTTCCATAGGCTACAATCTTACTTTCATGCCTCATTGACAACAAAGGTCACATAGAACACTCGTTCGGCTTTGGTCTTGCCGTCGGCGGAAAGTATTGTTATTTTCATCACGTGCGGCTGGCCGTCCAGAAATTCATTTACATTTGTGAAACGTATAATGTAGGAGTTCTGCATTGCTCCGGTCACGGGAAGACTTTCAAGTGTCACGCCCGAGAAGCTGGGGTCTGTCTGAAGTATCGTACCACCCGTGTACTGAGAGATGCGCCAAGGTTTTTCATCAACAAACATTGTTTCACGAAAATAAGTTGTGTCCGCACTGTAAACTGTGTGAACAGTTCCTTGGGAAGCGTTCCAGTCGGTCTGGCTCTTGAAGAATTCTGTAGAGAAGTCGCTTTTTCTGCCTGGCTGATTCGGTTCGTCGGTGAAATTAACGTAAATTCTGTTTGAACCGAATCTGAATTTCATATTTGCGTCTGCAAAGCGGATTCCTGCACCTCCACATTCCCCATAAGTAGAATAAACACTTGCAGCCGAAGACAACGAGCTGGCATCCGAACCTACAAAACCGTAAGTACGACTTGTTCCTGATGAGCGGTCCAGAAAGTCGGACAGCGATTGGGCATCTGTAATGTTGATACCTCCGTTCACTCTGCCATCATAGCCTACACAGCCGAAACGTATGTCAAGATTTGACGCTTCGAGCTTGCTTGCCCACGACTTTATGTCGCGTGCTATCACATCGGCTTCTTCCGACATACTTCCCGAATTGTCAACAACAAACACGAGGTCGGCCTGTATTTTACGGTCTTCCTCATCTTCATCGTCCGAATTATTATAGACCTTTATTCCTTTCGGTTTACCGTCAATGGAAAGCCAGACATTCTGTCCTTCTTCTGCAGTTCCTACAAGACGTAGCCAGTCTAACGTCCCCACCTCCTGAATGCCAGTCATGTCTATGCGTACGATTGCGTCATCGCCGACCGGCTCAACAGAGTACTGGACATTGGGGATGTTCGTTGTCGGAACAGTTATCGTTGGGTTAGGGTCAGCCTTGCTGTCATCGGGTATTCCTGTATTGTTTCCACTCTCCAATACGATGGTGTTTTCGCCATCGCTCAGACACGATGTGGCCGTAAACGAGGCAGCCATCAGTAGCAACATTGTTGCCGGAAATATTCTTCTCATAGTTGTAATGTTTGTGTTTTCTTATTGTTCATCGTTTGCAATTCTTTGCTTCATAAAAAGACAAAAGTCGCTGCGAAGGTTTCAATATTTGAAATAAAAAAGCTGTTTAATAATTGAGTATCGTGAACTCTACCCTACGGTTCATAGCGCGACCCTCTTCGGTGTCATTATCCGACAGCGGACGCGACATGCCGTAGTAGCTGTAAGTGAGTTTTTTCTTGTTCACTCCTTTTTTCACAAGATATTTCACTACGGCTTCGGCGCGTTCGCGAGAAAGCTTCAGGTTGAACTTTTCCGACCCGACATTATCAGTGTGCCCTTTAACCTCTACGTTACGGTTTATCTTTATAAGCGTAGCGGCCAACCGATCAAGGTAGTCGTACGATTCCTCACTGATAGTGCTTTTCGAGAATTCAAAGTTTATGGCATCAACAGCACAGATTGTCTTTCCGTCGACTAATTGGTTGCGCACGATAAGGTCGTTTATCTCTTCGAGCGTGTAGCAAGGTTTTTCCTTTACCTCCTCAACCTTCTTCTCAACCACTACGGGTGCTTCTACTGGAGCAGGCGGAGCCGGCTGCTTGCTTTTGAACACACTGAACGGTACATACAGCACAGCCCCGAACTCGAAGCCTGACATTTTACGTGTTCCGTCTATCTTATAGTTGTGGTTGAACAGACCGGCAAGGTCATTTGCTTCGCCGTCTTTTTCTTTCTTGCCGTAAGTGTCGGTAAATCCCAGCTCATAACTTGCCTCTATGCCAAGATAGCATCGGTCGTCGGCAACAGGTATTGCAAACTTCACGCCCGCTCCTATCTGCCCGGCTAAGTTTGTCGACGACATGTTAGCCTTCGAAATGTCTGTCTTATAACCGAGCATACTATTATCAGCATTTTCCTGAACCAAACTCACAAAACCGCTATTTGAAAAGCTTAGCACCGGAGCTACAAACACGTAAGGGCGCACCTTAGACGTGGCACGCCCGAAATTGTAAATCAGCGGCACACGAAAGTCTACAAAGCTCGACTTCAACGTATAGTTGATGTCCTCCACACCTTCGGTCTCATAGTCGATATTGTTTTTCCCGATATTCGACAGCTTACCGCCTCGCGTAAGGAACGACAGTTGAGGACGTACACCGAAGTTCCGGTTACTACCGAACTCCCCCTGCACAAACACCGAGAACACACCGCTTCCGATCGAGCTGTTGTCTGGGAAATAATCCTCATCAAGGTCTGAGAAACTGAGCTTGTCGACGTGATAGCCGCCACCCAAGCCGAAAGAGAACTCTGCTTTTTTGTCATCCTGCGCACACACTGACGTTGTAAATACCAACGCCAAGGCAGAGACAAAGATTGATTGTCTGAAATTCATTGTTCTTTTAATTTAAGTCTGTTTATTTTTTTATGTCGGTCTATCTGCAAAATGGAATCTCACAGATTATCAAGAGATTGTCTGACACATCATCCGTGTATCCGGACTACAAGAGACGACATGCCGCACTGCATACTTCATGCACTGGTTGTGCCTCACTCTAATTTAAAATTACTATTGAGGAACGTTATTGTGTTGTTTTATATGAATGTTCTCATTCATAATTTTTGCAAATATACTTAAATTAGCGAATAAAATAGCAGAATTCAAAGTTAAAAACACTTAAACCGTTTAATTTGTATAGTATGAATATCCGCACCTTGCCTGTAGATACACATACAAGTATGATTGGTTGACTTCCATTCGTCCGTATGTTCATTTTCGGGCATCAATGAATGGAGACAAAAAGTGAGTCTCTAAAACTGCTGTTGCCCGACTCAAGGCCAATAACAAATCATAATGTCAATTTCCTAAAGAGACACCCTAATTGGTGTAATCTCTACAGTGGGTGGTATTACGATTTGATATTGGCAGAATGCGGACAATCATTTTCGTCCGCTCTGCGCTATCATTTCTTTCAAGTTGTCGTTATAGTCTTTAGCTTCCATCAGCTGTTCGATGGTGAGGTGCATACGGTAACGCCAGTAATGGTGTGGTTCGGACGGAACGTTTATCCGCTCGGCATCGGCATCAGGCAGACGCAGACGTTCGTCTATCGAGAGCCAGTCCTGCAACGACAGTATGCACAGCATTGACGGACTCTGCAACTGCCGGGCAACAATGTCCTTGGCGAGCCATGCCGGCAGCGGATGAGGAGCCGCGCCTGTACGGTAAAGCATCGTGTGATAATAGTCCTGGGTGCGTTCTTTGTCCTCGTCCCACCACTGGCGCAGCGTCGGCATGTCGTGGGTGGAGAGGGTGCA
>CALBJK010000146.1 GCA_937892695.1 uncultured Prevotella sp. | reverse complement strand
CATTTCTTTACTCGTTTTTTGTTAAAAGCGTGTAAAGTAAATCTGTATCAGGACACGATTCTCGCCGTAGCTACACTTTGTTGAGAATCAGCCTACAGAATGATGTTATACATTTATTTCAGTTCTAAATGAAAGAACCGTGATACTGTCATTACTGTCTTGCAGACAATGTAAAATCCGACATCCGATTATCTTTCTTATTTAATCTCAGACTTATTTATCCTCCACAGAAAAACAAGACGATGATTTGGGCTGTCAGAATTCTTAGAAACATGCTGAGTGGATATACCGTCGAATAACTTATAGCTGGAGCTTCTTTTACGCAAACAGAGTTTGCATAAGCCAATGCTGGTGGGTCGGTGTATGTTCCGGCAATCATTCCCATTATTGTGAAATAATTGAACTTGAAATGTAGACGTGCTATTGTTCCGATGATCAGTATCGGGATTATTGTTATCAGAAAACCTGTATAAACATATTTTAATCCGTCACCTTGTATAACCGTTTCCCAGAAGCCGGCACCGGCTTTTATTCCAACGCTTGCGAGGAACAAGACAAGGCCAACTTCCCTTAACATCATGTTGGCAGAGTTAGTTGTGTAGGTCGTCATTTTCATCCGGTAACCGTACCGTCCAATAAGAATTGCAATAATCAGTGGTCCACCCGCAATACCAAGTTTCATGGGTACGGGTATGCCTGGAATGGCAAAAGGGATGCTTCCGAACAGAATGCCGACGACGATACCAATAAAAATTGTTGCAATGTTAGGGGTGTCAAGACGTTTTACTGAATTTCCCATCATTTCGGAAATGCGATTCACATTGTCTTCCGGCCCAACAACAAGCAATTTATCTCCTACCTGAAAACGGTAATTCCGACTTGCAAAAACATCCATGCCCAGACGAGAGATACGTGTGACAGTCACTCCATATATGCTTGAGAAGTGTATGCTTCCAAGCATTTTACCGTTCATTGACGAGTTTGTTACGACTATCCGTTTTGACACGAGCGGCAGGTTTGCATTTTCGTCAGTCCATGGAGCTTCTACTTCTGGACCGATGAATGCCTGTATGGCTTCGGCATCGGCTTCGGCGCAGACGATAAGGACCTCATCTCCCATTTCGAAGACATCCTTGCTGCTTGGTATAGTAACCTTGCCGTCGTGCATCAGACGAGAACATATCATGTCTCTGTTAAGGAATTCTGAAATTTGTTTCAAAGTTCTTCCTGCAAGATACGAATTGTCTACTTTTAGGTGCATCTGATGAGGCTTGGCGTGAGGGTTCTCGGCTTCTTCAGCTTCAAGAATTTTCTCCTCATCGGATATTTTTACCCTTGTGATGAAACGCAACGCTATCGTTGCTCCGATAATGCCAAGCACACCGAGAGGGTAGGCACAGGCATATCCTGATGCAATCTGCGGAATATTGCCTTTGAACACTGATTCCAAAGCTTCGTTAGCAGCTCCAAGTCCAGGAGTGTTAGTTACAGCTCCGTAGAGAGTTCCAACCATCATAGGCAAGTTGGATGCCACATGCGTGTCGAAGAAAATGACGTAGCATGCGAACATCACTGCAATGTTGAGCAATACTATTGATACAGACATAAGATTGAGCGTGATTCCTCCTTTACGGAAGCTCTCGAAGAATCCAGGTCCCACTTGCATACCGATGCAGAATACGAAAAGAATAAGTCCGAAATCTTGTAGAAAGTTCAGAATGTTTGTAGGTGCAGTGAATCCGATGTGTCCGGCTACAATTCCGGCAAACAGAACAAATGTCACACCCAGCGAAATACCGTAAACTTTTATCTTTCCCAGAAGTATTCCTACTGATATGACAATGGCAAACAGCAATGCGATATGAGCTACCGAATCTGTTTTAGTAAATAAATCAAAAAACCACATACCCTGATATAGTTAAAAGAAATGTCTTTGTATTATTGATCTGTTTAATAGCTTCTTGCTATGATGACACGTTGCTTTGCCGGTTTTCCTGAAACCATATCAACGCCTTCTGTCTGTTCGTATGCAAATGGAACACAACGAATTGTGGCTTGGGTGTCTTCTTTTATTTTCGCTTCGGTCTCTGGTGTTCCGTCCCAATGACAGAGGAAAAAACCGCCGTCCTTAATGCGGTTCTTGAATTCGTCGTAGTTGTCGCATTCGTATACATGTGCATCGCGGAAAGCTTCTGCCTTTTTAAATATGTTCTTTTGTATGTCATCAAGAAGATTTTTCACGTGTTCTACAATTCCATCAACCGGAACGGTCGCCTTTTCGAGAGTGTCGCGGCGCATCACTTCTATTGTCTTGTTTTCTAGGTCGCGTGCTCCTATTACGAGTCTGACAGGCACGCCTTTCAGTTCGTAGTCAGCGAATTTGAATCCCGGACGCTTGTTGTCGGCATCATCATATTTTATGCTTATGCCTTCTTCTTTAAGTTTGCCAATGATTGGATTCAGTTCTTTTGTTATGTCACGTAGCTGGTCTTTTCCCTTTGTTATAGGGATGATGACAACCTGAATTGGGGCAAGTTTCGGAGGCAGTACCAGTCCGTTGTCGTCAGAATGTGTCATTATGAGTGCGCCGATTAGTCTGGTCGACACTCCCCATGAAGTGGCCCATACATATTCGGGTTTGTTATCTTTGTTCAGATAGGTCACATCGAAAGCTTTTGCAAAATTCTGCCCTAGGAAATGGCTGGTTCCGCTCTGAAGAGCTTTCCCGTCTTGCATCATCGCTTCTATAGTGTATGTATTGAGTGCTCCAGCGAAACGCTCCGTCTCACTCTTCACTCCTTGCAGTACAGGTACGGCCATCCAATTTTCAGCAAAGTCGGCATAGACATGCAGCATCTTCTGTGCTTCTGCTTCTGCTTCTTCCCTAGTGGCATGTGCTGTATGACCTTCTTGCCAGAGAAATTCAGAAGTACGAAGGAAAGGACGTGTACGCATTTCCCATCTCATCACGTTACACCACTGGTTGCACATTAGTGGCAGGTCGCGCCAAGAATGTATCCAGTTTTTGTACGTATTCCATATTATTGTCTCAGATGTCGGGCGAATAATCAGTTCTTCATCAAGTTTTGCCTCAGGGTCTACTTCTACAGATTTGCCATCATCGCTTGCTTTCAGACGATAGTGTGTGACAACTGCACATTCTTTTGCGAAGCCTTCAACATGTTCGGCTTCGCGTGAGAAAAAAGATTTAGGGATAAGAAGCGGGAAATAGGCATTTTGAACGCCAGTTTCTTTGAACATCGAATCAAGCTGATGTTGCATTTTTTCCCAGATAGCGTATCCATACGGTTTGATAACCATACATCCTCTGACAGCAGATTGCTCTGCAAGGTCAGCCTTTACTACAAGGTCGTTGTACCATTGACTGTAATTGTCAGCCCTTTTGGTCAATTCTTTCAATTCTTTCGCCATTATTGTAGGTATATATTTCTTTATTTTCACTTGCAAAAGTACAAAAAAATGTTGTAATCTACCGTTTTAGCATAAAAACAATTATCTTTGCAAATGCTTTAGTCAAAAGAAAGACTTTGTTATCTCTATATAAGAAGGCATGGCATAAACAACTTTTAAAAATGTAGAATATGAAAAAAATGAAGACAATGACCATAGCGATGTGCACTCTCGCTGTAGTCGGATGCGGAACTAAACAAGGAACCGGAGCCCTGATTGGAGGTGGAGGAGGTGCCGTTTTGGGTGCAATCATCGGTAAGATAGCCGGGAACACAGCTGTTGGCGCTGCTATAGGTGGTGCCGTAGGTGCTGGAACCGGTGCCATTATCGGGCGTCACATGGACAAGGTGGCAGCTGAAGCTAAAGCTCAGGTTGAGAATGCGAAAGTAGAAGAAGTTACTGATGCCAATGGTTTGAAAGCTGTCAAGGTGACCTTCGATTCCGGAATTCTTTTCGCTACAAATAAGGCTGTGCTCAATCAGGCATCCAAGAACGAACTGGCAAAATTCTCTTCTGTATTGAAGAACAATCCCGATTGCCATGTAGACATTTATGGACATACTGATTCTACCGGTAATGACGGAATCAATATTCCACTGAGCAACAATCGTGCACAAAGCGTTGTCGATTATCTGAAAAGCTGTGGTGTTTCGTCATCTCAGTTCCAGAATGTTGTCGGTAAAGGAAGTTCAGAACCCGTAGCAGACAACAGTACTGCCTCTGGCCGTCAGCAGAACCGCCGTGTAGAGGTCTTCCTGTATGCCAGCAAAGCCATGGTGGATGCTGCTAATAACGGCACACTGCAGTGATTCTCTTGGTGACTTAAGTTAAAATCATCATTTATAGAGGTCTATCCATTTTTATGTGGATAGGCCTCGTTTTTAGTTTGTTGAATGTATACTTAAACTTTTTATTTTTGTTTGAAATGAAGTTGTTTCTCAAGATTGCACGGTGGGCTTTATCATTGTTTTTCTGCACATCTATTCTTGCTGTTGTTGCTTACCGCTTCATCCCTGTCTATTTGACTCCATTGATGGTGATACGCTGTTTTCAACAGTTGGCAGA
>CALBJK010000145.1 GCA_937892695.1 uncultured Prevotella sp. | reverse complement strand
TTTATTTTTGTGCAAAGATAGCATAAAAGTATGAATCACGCAACAAAAAAACGGCTTTTGTTTTAGACTGTCATCTTCTTTTTACAGCAGAAAAATTTATTCGTTTTACGTTTGCAATTCTCAACGACTGTCTTATGTCGTCAATGACGCTCATTTGGGTCAGCCTGTCGGCTTTTATCGATACTGTCATGGCAGCCTGGTCTTCTGGAGACATGCGTTGTCTGTCAGCTGCGATGTAGTCGGCTATATCATCGGGATTAACATACTTGTCATTGATTTGTATGCGCGTCTTCACCGACTTGCTTCCGTATTGACTTTGCGGAGGCAACCCTACATATATATAAGATACGGCCGATTTCTTAGTCAGTCTGGTAAGTTCGGTACCTGCCGGGACACGGTACTTCACCTTCAGTGTCACCTTGCGCATGTGTGTTACGATCATGAAGAAGAAGAGCACTGTGAATATCAGGTCGGGCAGCGACGCAGTGTTTAGTGTCGGCATTGGAGACTGACGGTGACGCTGACGTATCATCATTGTGCGCCTCCTTTCCCCGTACCAGCGTTTGCACCGAAGTCCTCGGCTATCCGCTGCGGACAGTCATCGCGCACTGCGGATCGTTGAGCCGCCGAGCAACGTTCGTATTCACGTCCGTACTTCTTTTTTGCCATCTCGTTACGAAGAACATTGTAGGCGGCGACAATCTCGTTCTCCAGATTGAAGTATGTGTCGTAATTGGCTTCAGGTGATGCCGACACAGAAATGAGGTGATGGTTTCCGCGTTTTATTATTAACGATGCTATCTTGGTGCGTAGTCCGTCAGTCTTCACTGGCAGGCCGTCGAGTAGTACCCGGTTGTCGGCGGTGATGCGGAAATCTATGAGTTTTGACTTGTCGATATCGGTCATCTCCGTCTGCTTAGAGTTGTCGATTGGTGGAAGCTGCCGCATCAGTCCTTTGTCCACGTCCATCGAGGTTGTAACGAGGAAAAATGTGAGCAGCATGAACGAGATGTCAGCCGTCGATGTGGTGTTTAGTCCGGGAACGGTTCTTCTTCTACGCTTTATCAACATGTGGTTTCCTCCTTCTTGCGCTGTTCTTTGCCTGTCCGTAGACGAGCAAGCCAACGGCCGCCGTTATCATAATCAAGGCGGTAGATACAAACATGTCTGACATCTTCAGCCACATCCAGTCGACGAAAGGCTTTCCATTGACAGTCAGTGCATCGTCAGACCCTACGGCAAACGTAAGAACCAATAGTGCCGCCGTTGCTCCAGCCACTCCGTAGGATATGCGTGCGGAAGGTATCAGATTGTCGTTTGATAGCTCGTGACAGCGACGTATGGTGCGTATAGCCGTAGCTACCGTCACTACCAGAGCAGCGACTATCATAAGCATCATGAATACGACAACTGCTCCTGTCAGTAGAGGTGCATTCATGTCAGGGTTCTCGTCGTAAGGTATATCATAGCCCACTGTGAAGAACAGAACAAACAGCAAGGCAGTCAATAAGACGAGCAGATACAATACCGACTTTGAAATTTTCTCAGTTGGCCAATGTCTTATGTCAATGTTCTTCATTTTGTCATCTTATATTTGACGATAGAGTCGAGCAGCGTTATTGCACTTTCTTCCATCTGCGACGTGATGTGGTCTATTTTTGAAATGATATAATTGTTGAACAGCTGTAGAATAAGGGCAACGATGATACCGAAGATTGTCGTTATCAGAGCCACTTTCATACCTGCTGCGACTATCGTTGGATTTATATCTCCGGCCTGCTGTATCTGTTCAAAGGCCATCACCATACCTATGACTGTACCGAGAAATCCAAGCGACGGAGCCATCGCTATGAACAAGTTTATCCAGGAACATCCTTTTTCGAGATTAGCAGCCTGGACAGTGCCGTATGAAGCAACCGACCGTTCGATATTGTCGATGCTTTCGTCAATTCTCACCAAGCCTTGATAACAAATTGAAGCAACAGGTCCACGAGTGTCTCGGCACAGATCCTTAGCTCCTTCTATATCACCTTCCTCTATCTTCTGAGTCACACCGTTCATGAAGCGTTTTGCGTTGATTTCTGACATGTTAAGATAGATTATGCGTTCGATGCAGAAAGCCAGACCAAGAACTAAGGCCAGAGCCACAAGCGACATGAACGAAGCCCCACCCTCAATAAACTTAGTCTTCAATACCTGATGAAAGCTCGGACCGTCGTCAGTAGCCGCTTCATCAGTGCTTTGTGCACCATCGTCGGCCAAAGCATCGTCTGTTCCTATACTGTCTTCCGACATGTCGTCTTTTGTAACAGTATCTTTAGTTGTGGCTACACTTTTATCGCTTCCGTCTTTTGCTTCGGTTGCAGCCTTTGTGGAAGACTGGGCAACAATGACTGCAGGACACAATGTCAGAACACTAAAGACAAGCAACGAGACCAGAAATGCTCTTGTTGCGAATATTTTTTTCATAACGTGCTATTTATGTTTATCGTTGAATTTATCTGATTAACATGCAAAGGGGCCATTACGTGTCGCAAAATTCTGAAAATGACAAATATATAAGATTTTTTAGTAAGATATATGTTTGGAAGAATTGCCGTCTTGTAGTTGACACATGGAATCAAACTTATGATTTGTAACGTGATTTGCGGGAAAAGGCGATTTGTAAGCGATTTTCCTACGAATTTTCACAAGTCCTAATCGCTGAGAATCGTGTAATTTTAAAATGACTTCGCTTGCGGTCAAAATACGCCAAAAATGGATATTACGTTATTGAAATAGGACACACTGATTATCAATGTGTTACGGAATCGACTAATAAATATGAGGAAAAATAATGTATAAATATCCGTTTTTGTGACGTTTTTGCATGATTTTCAGTTCCAAAGTGGTGCGTTTTGAGCTTTGAAATGCCCCACTTTGGAATTTAAAATGATGCATTTGACATCATGAAAAGCATCATTTTAGAAATTTGAAGATAGATTTTCGATAACCCGACACTATTTTCAGCTTTGTTAACCTCTATTTCGCGATTCCGATTTATCAAGAAAAAGTCACAAAGAACGGAGGTTACGATTTGTAACCAGCATTCATGTTTTGGCATTCGGTTTAGCAGACGCGTAGGAGTATCTGTACGGAATACAAAACAAATTCATTTGTTTTGTATTCCGCTCATTTGCTGTAACTTTGGATAAGTTTTGCGGCATTCGGGAATAAAAACAAATGAATTTGTTTTGTATTCCGCTCATTTGCTGTAACTTTGCGGAGGAAACGATATCTCATATATTATATTAAGGTGGAAATAATAATTTCCTACCGCAATACGAACAAGAACAGATGGAACAAATAACCCTACTTACTCCCGAGAACTGGAGCGACTACGAACTGATAGACTGCGGGGACTTTGAAAAGCTCGAACGATTTGGGAAATACATCACTGCCCGACCGGAACCACAGTCTATATGGCATAAGTCGCTGAAGCCGGAGGAATGGCAAGAGATGGCAGGTGCTTATTTCGAGAAGACCAAAGGCAGCGAAGATAAAGGCCAGTGGCACTGTAAGCCACAAATGCCTGATAGTTGGTGGGTGAATTACCGGTCGAAAAGGCTGAATCTGGATATGAGACTCGGGCTGACCTCGTTCAAGCATGTAGGATTGTTCCCGGAACAAGCGGCTAACTGGGAGTTTATCGCTGACTGTGTACACAGAATCGGTGGAGTCCCGAAGGTGCTTAACTTGTTCGCATACACCGGTGGAGCGACACTCGCAGCAAAGGCTGCCGGAGCAGAAGTGACTCATGTAGACTCAGTGAAGCAGGTTGTCACATGGGCACGTGAAAACATGGAACGTAGCCAACTGGCTGATGTCAGATGGATGGTGGATGATGTTAGTACTTTCGTTAAGAGAGAAGTGAGAAGAGGTAAGCTTTATAACGGAATAATCCTCGACCCACCAGCCTACGGACGAGGACCTAAAGGTGAAAAATGGATTCTCGAAACTGACCTGACACCACTGATGGAAAATTGTGCCAAGCTGTTGGATCCAGAAAACGGATTTGTCGTCCTCAACCTCTACTCAATGGGATTGTCGCCTTTGCTCGGACGGACACTTATACGCCAGTTGTTTCCGAAATTCAAAAAAGAAGAGCTTGGAGAACTGTGTTTCAAAGACCGCTTCGGAAAAGTGCTGCCCTTGGGGGAGTTTTTCAGGGCAACAGTGATATAGTGGCGATGAAAAAACAACTTGGTACGATTTGAGTGAGAAAACTATCATTCCGTTTGGAAGGCTGCAAATGAAATGATTAAATTTTAAAGATGAAGACAATGAAAAGAATACTTATTTTTTTAGTCGCACTACTGGTTGTAGGCCATAATACGGTGTCGGCAAAAGCTTACGGCGAGAATGCTGAAAAAGACTACTCAGCTACGTTCAAGGACAGTACGCTGAGGATTGACTATACGTTTGCCGGTGACGTGCATTCGCAGGAAATATCAGTTGACAAGATGAACGTAATACCCCGATGGTACGGTAAGAAGAAACGCATGTCTGAAGTTCCTGTTGAAGGCAACGGACAGATAATAGTAAGGGATCACGAGAGTGGAAAAGTAATATACCGCAACTCTTTCTCTACCCTTTTTCAGGAGTGGCTGACATACGACGAAGCCAAGACCACAAGGAAATCGTTCGAAAACGTATTTCTAATACCGATGCCCAGACGACGTGCAGATGTGACAGTAGAACTCTACAACAACCGCCGCGAGAAGATGGCGACAACCACACACAGCGTAGACCCAGGCGACATACTCATCCGTCATATAGGATTCGACAGGGTGACACCCTACGACTTAATACAGCAAGCGGCAGACACGACGAGGTGCATACACATTGCCTATGTGGCTGAGGGCTATCGTGCCGACGAAATGGCCACTTTCCTCAAAGATGTACATATAGCCAACGATGCCCTTTTCGCCCACGAACCGTTCAAGTCGATGAAACAGAGATTTAACGTCGTTGCAGTAAAGGCGGCTTCAGAAGAAAGCGGAACAAGCATTCCTTCAGAAGGAATATGGAAACAGACAGCACTCGGAAGCCACTTCGACACATTCTACAGCCAACGATATCTGACAACATTGAATCTCAAAGACCTACACGACTGTCTGGCTGGTGTACCCTACGAACATATCATAGTGTTGGTGAACACAGAAAGATATGGCGGAGGCGGAATACTCAATTCCTACAATCTGAGTATGACCCATCATAAGGCATTCCGGCCTGTTGTGGTACACGAATTCGGACACAGTTTCGCAGGACTTGCTGACGAATATGCATACGACAACGAAGCAATCCCGATGTATCCTCACGACATAGAACCGTGGGAGCGCAACATCACGACACTGAAGGATTTTCACGGCAAATGGGAGGACATGATTGCCGCAGGCACACCGGTTCCGACACCAATAGGAGGAGATAAGAGCAAAATAGGAGTGTACGAGGGTGCAGGCTATAGTACGAAAGGAGTGTACCGTGGACTACAGGACTGCAGGATGAGGACAAACGACAATCCGGAATTCTGTCCGGTATGCCAGAGAGCCCTCAGGCAAGTGATAGATTTTTACACAAAATGACTTGTCTGTTTATCCGAATACTCATAAATGAACGTACTTTTGGTTAATGTCCTATTGGCCTTTATCCTCTTTATGTCGCAAAGTAATATGAGCAGTCCTGTAAACTGCAAAGCAGACACTTACAGTACCGACTCCGGAGAAAACGACAGCCAACGTCTGGAAAAGGCAATAGAATATTTCCAAAGCGGAAAGTATCACGAGGCACTCATCATATTTCGGTCGCTCAATACAAAATATAAGCTGAACCCAAGATTTGTAGCCTATCTCGGAGTGTGTTACTACTACGATTGGGACTACGCTGAAGCCGCACTATGTCTGGACAGCGTTATGCCGCAACTGGAGAAACTTGCGCCACACGAAAGGTCGGTCTACTATTTTCTCTCGGCAGAGAGCCACTTTAACATTAAAGAATACGGCAAGGCCATATCCCTATACGAAAAGACACTCAACGTAGCCTTTGACAATGAAAAGGGAGACATAAACTACCGGTTGGGCTTCTGCCACTTGTATGAAGGAGACAAAGCCACAGCAAGAGAATGTTTCGAGAGTGCAGATGCATATTATCAGAAGTTTGGAACTTCTAGACAGAATTCCGGGCGCATACACCAGGTTAAGAATATGATAAAGGGGTTAAGTGGCGAGCATTAATTGGCATGTTTTTTGCTTATACTAACAAAAGTCTTGTCGTGTTGTATCACGGTGAGAGAAAAGAAGATGTCAATGAACATCCAGATAAAACAAGAAAAAGGAAAATCAATGATAAATCAATTTTCATCAAAAGTGTCTGAAATACTGGTCTTCAGTAAGGAAGAAGCCAACAGACTATCCAGCAACTGGGTAGGTCCGGAGCACCTGCTGCTCGGAATGCTGCGAGAAAAAGCCAACCCGCTAATTGGCTTATTCTTCAAGCTGAACATAGACACTGACACAATAAAGGCTGAAATTGAGGACAGCGTAAGACATAAAAACGACAGCAACATGTCGCTGTCAGAAGAGCCGGCACTTGACGAGCAAGCAAACAACATCCTGAAGCTGGCTGTTCTGGAGGCAAGAATACAGCATTCGGTGACAGTAGACGTTGAGCATGTGCTGTTGGCCATACTTCATGACCAGAGCGACAACGGGGCGCGCGAAATACTGGAGCGCAACAGCATTGACTACAACGAAGCTCTCGATTTTCTCAGAAAGAAAAACGCTATCAGCAACGGCATAGAGCTTTCTGATGACGAAGATACCGAGCTGTCCGACAATGGCCGCAATGCCCAAGGCAACGCTTCGGGCACTACGACATCTGCTAAAAAGCCAAAGAGTGCGACACCTGTGCTGGACAACTTCTCTACCGACCTGACAATGGCTGCAGCAGAAGGCAAGCTGGATGTCGTTGTCGGCCGCGATGCTGAAATTCAACGGGTAATAGAGATTCTCTGTCGCAGAAAGAAAAACAACCCTATACTTATAGGCGAACCGGGAGTGGGTAAAAGCGCCATTGCCGAAGGGCTGGCACAGATGATAGCCAAACGACATGTTTCGCCTGTATTGTTCAACAAACGCATTGTCAGTCTGGACATGACAGCAATCGTAGCCGGAACCAAATATAGGGGACAGTTTGAAGAGAGAATTCATGCCCTGCTAAAAGAAATAGAGAATGACAAGGATGTAATCGTCTTCATTGACGAAATACATACGCTTATAGGTGCAGGCAGTACGCCTGGGAGCATGGATGCAGCAAACATAATGAAGCCAGCTCTGGCACGTGGAGTAATACAATGCATCGGAGCGACTACCCTCGATGAGTATCGCAAGAGCATAGAAAAGGACGGGGCTTTGGAGCGACGTTTCCAGAAAGTAATGATAAATCCTACAAGCAAGGAAGAGACCTTGACGATACTGAACAACATCAAAGAAAGGTATGAACAGCATCATCATGTCTGCTATACAGAAAGTGCCATCGAGGCATGCGTGAATCTGACAGACAGATATATTACAGACCGATGTTTTCCAGACAAGGCAATCGATGCTCTCGACGAGGTGGGATCGAAAGTTCACATACAACACGCCAAAATTCCGTCTGCCGTCATAGAAAAAGAAAAGGAAATAAGCCAAGTAGAGAAAGACAAGCGCAACGCCGTTGCCAGCCAACAGTTTGAACTGGCAGCAAGTCTCAGAGACAAGCAGACCAGACTGGAAAAAGAGCTGCAAGCACTTAACGACAACTGGTCGTACTCTGACAACGAACACAGAGAGAACGTAACCGAGAGCGACGTGGCCGATGTAGTGTCTATAATGTCGGGCGTACCGGTACAGCGCATGACAGAATCTGAACATGCACGTCTGCGCAGACTTGGTCCGGAACTGAAACAAAAAATAATTTCGCAAGACGAAGCCATAGACAAGATTGTGGCATGTGTACAAAGGAATCGCATGGGACTGCGTGATCCCAACAAACCTATAGGTGTGTTCATGTTTCTAGGTCCGACAGGTGTAGGCAAAACTCATCTTGCCAAACAGTTGTCAGAACTGATGTTCGGCTCGAAGGATGCCCTCATACGTCTTGACATGAGCGAATACACAGAGAGTTTCAACACTTCGCGTCTGATCGGTGCGCCTCCGGGATATGTCGGGTACGATGAGGGAGGCCAGCTCACAGAGAAAGTAAGACATCACCCCTACTCCATCGTATTGCTCGACGAGATAGAAAAGGCAAACGGGAGCGTGTTCAACCTGTTGTTGCAGGTACTTGACGAGGGACGGCTCACAGACGGAAACGGAAGAATAGTTGACTTCAGGAATACCATCATCATAATGACTTCTAACGTAGGCACACGCAGTCTGAAAGATTTCGGACGTGGGATAGGTTTCCGCAGTGAAGACAGCGACAGCATTCAAAGCGAAAATGACAAAAAAAATGCCACAGCACTTATCAAGAAAGAACTGAGCAAGCGTTTCTCGCCGGAGTTCCTCAATAGGTTTGATGAGATAATCACATTCAAGTCGTTGGATATGAACGCATTGAAGAAGATAGTAAACATCGAACTTGAATCGCTCATAAAACGTATCAGTGACTTAGGTTACAGCGTAAGGATAAGTGATTCGGCCAAGGAGATAATAGCGAAGAAAGGATATGACCCACAGTATGGGGCACGTCCGCTGAAAAGAGCAATACAACACTACGTAGAAGACGGTTTGTGCAATATGATTCTGTCGGACGAAGTTCACTCTGGCGACACCATATCAATCGGTAAAAATCCGAAAAAGGAAGATTTGACATTCAAGGTAGTCAGCAATCAATAAACGCTTCGGTGCGTCTCCATTCAAGACGGAGATGCACCGAAGCGTTTCTGTTAAATAATGTGGGAGGATTAGGATATTCAGAATTTAGAAGGGCACATCATTACCTGATATTGCAAAGGGGTCTTCATCGCCACCACCGTTAACCCTGCTACCTAAGATTTCGCCTGTGGGGGGTTCGTCAGAAGGAGAAGTCGGTAATGGAGATTCTTCATCTGGATTCTGAAAACGGGTAAATTCACCACGGAAGGTGAGCAGAACATCGCCAGTGGCACCTTTACGGTGCTTGGCAATAATAATCTGAGCCTTGCCATGAAGGTCGTTTCCTTTTCCGTCATCGTAGATGTGATAGTATTCGGGACGATGGACAAAAAGCACCATATCGGCATCCTGCTCGATGGCACCCGACTCACGCAAGTCACTAAGTTGAGGGCGTTTGCCGTCCAGACCTTCACGGTTTTCGACCGTACGGTTGAGCTGTGACAATGCGAGAATTGGAATATCAAGTTCCTTAGCCAAACCTTTCAATGACTGAGAAATCTTTGACACCTCTTCCTGACGGCTACCGAAACGCATTCCATTGGCATTCATAAGCTGAAGGTAGTCAATCATTATTATCTTCACACCCTTCTCACGCACAAGCCTACGTGCCTTTGTACGAAGTTCGAAAATTGACAGTCCGGGCGTATCGTCAATGTATAAAGGAGAACCCTGCAACCTACGTATGTTCTTGTCGAGCCGTTCCCATTCATCTGGTGACAGCTGACCGTTCAGCATCTTGTTGCCAGGAATCTCGCACACATTAGATATCAGACGGTTGACCAATTGGACATTGTTCATTTCGAGTGAGAAGAAAGCAATGGGAATACGATAGTCAACAGCAATGTTCTTAGCCAGAGAAAGTGCGAACGAAGTCTTACCCATGGCCGGACGACCGGCAATAATTACAAGGTCGGAATTCTGCCAACCACTGGTTTTCTCGTCGAGCTTGTCAAAACCGGTAGGGACACCAGTCATACCGCCACTTGTGGCAGAAGCTTTCTGAAGAATCTCAACAGCCTTGCTGATGACCGGATCAATCTGTACATAGTCCTTCTTCATGTTCTTCTGAGACAACTCGAAGAGGTTTCCTTCGGCTTCCTGCATCAGTTCATCCACATCGACTGTTTCGTCGAAAGCCTTTGTTTCTATTTTACTGGCAAAAGAAATGAGTTGTCTGGCAAGAAACTTCTGAGCCAGAATATGGGCATGATACTCGATGTGGGCAGACGATGCCACATTAGAGCTAAGCTCCACAATATAGGCCGGCCCTCCGACATCTTCGAGAGTGCCTTCACGTTTGAGTTCGTCTGTCACCGTCATAATGTCAACCGGCTTCTCATTCATACTGAGAGTCTGGATGGCATTATAAATTTTCTGGTGGCGTGGCTCATAAAATGTCTCAGGACGCACGGTCTCTGAAATCATGGAGAACGCATCCTTGTCAATCATCAGAGCACCGAGAACAACCCTTTCGATATCAAGGTCTTGAGGTTGAAGATGCCCCATGGCCTTGTCGAAGGTATCAGAAGATGTTTTTTTCTTTTTTTGCTGTTGAAAGTTATTGCTGTCAGCCATTTAATTGTTAATCAAGATTTAGTAAGCCGCAATCTTCCGTTCACGCAGACACATTTTTGCATATACATAGCGGATAATCACGGAGACTCCACCGAAGAACAGATTCTATACGGATGGTAAAATGGATTATCGAGCCACCTTATTGTTTTCAGGAAACACAACGGTCGGCACAAAGTGTTTTGCCTCTTCAAAATCCATTGTAGCGTAGGCAATGATGATGACCGTGTCGCCGACCATTGCTTTGCGGGCGGCAGCTCCATTAAGACATATTTCCCCCGAGCCACGTTTGCCTTTTATGATGTACGTCTCGAATCGTTCACCATTGTTGTTATCAACAACCTGTACTTTCTCTCCGGCAATGAGGTTGGCGGCATCCATGAGATCTTCGTCGATGGTGATACTCCCCATGTAGTTGAGATTGGCCTCGGTGACCGTTACACAATGTAGTTTGGATTTAAGAACTTCTATAAACATGATGAAATTACTTGTATTGGATATGGTCGATAAGTCTTATCGGAGTCTTGCCACAATAGACTGTGATACATCCGGATATGTCAGATGCGTCATCCCAAGAATGAACGTCAAGCAGCGTATCACCGTTCACGATAGAAAAATATTCCACTTTTAGACCGTCTATGCCATTTATCTTTTCTACAACCCAGTCGTGAGTCTGGTCAACAGAGTGGGTCTTTGCATATTCTTTACTTTCGGTCAAGACCCTATAAATATTGGGAGCTAAAGTCCTTTCCTCCGGTGTCAGCAGGGTATTACGCGAACTCATTGCCAGCCCATCCTTTTCACGAACCACCGGACATTCTACGATTTGTACCTTCAGATTGAGGTAAGCGACAAGACGTTTGATGACGGCAATCTGCTGCCAGTCCTTCTCTCCGAAGTAAGCCCGGTCCGGTTTTACGATATAGAAAAGACGTGATACCACCTGACACACACCATTGAAATGACCAGGACGATGAGCGCCCTCCATTACCGTAGTGATTGGAGGGAAATCGAAATGTCTCGTATCCGGCGTGGGATACATTTCTTCGACAGACGGGGCGAATACATAGTCAGCTCCGCAACTTTCGAGAAGCCGGCAGTCGGCTTCGAGATTTCTGGGATAACGTTCGAAGTCATTCTTGTCATTGAATTGTGTCGGATTCAAGAACACTGATACGACAGTGATGTCATTTTCCTTTACGCAACGTCTTACCAACGAGGCATGGCCTTCATGAAGAGCACCCATTGTTGGAACAAGCCCTATTTTTTTACCTTGTTTGCGAGCTTCAAACAATTCGTTCTGAAGCTCCGCATTTCCTTTACACACTTTCATAACAAATGCCTATTTATATTATCCTTACTTATAGATGGCTTACGAAAACCACCAGTTATGGCATAAAAGCTCAATGCCATACAAAGACATTGCCGTCTTTGCAGATACAAAGGTACTACTTTTTTTCATAACAAATAGGGATTGTTTAAGAAAAGGAAAAGGAGTAACTTTGCAAAGATTTTAATAAAGGATATGTGTTTTTAATTTAAGGGCACATACTTAATTGACAGACAAACCAAATTATGCAAGGTAAGAAAGAAATTGTAACAGCTACGCTAATTTCACTTTCGTGCATGTCTGCTGTGACAGCGGCTGACCGGAAAACAAATAGTTATAACGAAGTAGTTCGTGTTGATTCGTCAAGGGTTTATGACATTGACGAAATAATTGTCGTATCGCAACCGAAGGAGAACGTCCGCTTAAGAGAACAGCCAATAGCTTCGAGTTCGTTTTCTGCCAACGATATCAATAGCTTGGGGACGACGGATTTGCGTGCACTGTCATCGTTTGTTCCGTCATTTACTATGCCGGACTATGGGTCGCGCCTCACGTCGGCGATGTACTTACGAGGCATAGGGTCGAGAGTGAATAGTCCGGCAATCGGAATTTACTACGACGACATGCCTATAATGAGCAAGAGTGCTCTCAACTTCCATTCATATCAGATAAGCAGGATTGACGTGCTGCCAGGACCGCAAGGTACGCTTTACGGACAGAACACAGAAGGAGGACTGGTCCGCATTTATACGAAGAATCCCTTATTATATAAAGGTACAGAAATAAAACTCGGATTTGGGTCACATCTGCAACGTACAGCAGAATTTGCACATTACGGGAAGGCCTGGAATTCGCTTGGCTACTCAATTGCAGCATTTTACGACGGACAGAACGGATATCTGCGCAATGCCTATACAGGCGGAAGAGCCGACTGCAGCAACGAAGGAGGAGGACGCTTCAGACTGGAGTATGCACCGATGGGACATTTCTCTTTCAGACTTATAGCCGACTATCAGCACACTTCACAGAACGGTTTTGCTTACGGTCAACTCGACATGGAGACAGGACATGCCGCTCAACCGTCTACAAATTACCAAGGCAATTACCAGAGAGACATGGTGAACACCGGATTTATGGTAAAATACAAACAAGACAGTTACGAGGTGAACTCTATGACCACATACCAATATCTGAATGACGACATGCTTATGGATCAAGACTATTTGCCTGAGGATTTCATGCATCTGAGACAAAGGCAGATACAAAATTCGCTGGCCGAAGAGCTGACCATAAAGAGTGGAAAAGATGCGTGGAAATGGACAAACGGCCTATATGCATCATATCAGTGGCTCAAGACATCTGCACCGGTCTATTTCGGCGAAGGCATTACCAGGCCAATATCAAATGGAATCCAGAAAGCAATGTACGGAGCGATATTGGGAAAAATGACGGAAGGATTCATAGCACAAGGCATATCACCCGAAGCTGCTGCCGGAGCTGCAAAAGCCGCAATAGAAAAAGCCGGAGGAATAGGCATAAAGGTGAATATGGACGTGCCCGGAACATTCCGTACCCCACAACTGAATCTCGGTTTGTTCCATGAATCGAGCATCAGAATCGGAAACCATCTGACAGCTACAGCCGGACTACGCTATGACTTCAGTCAAACAAAAATAAGATACAACACAAGTGCGATGATGGCTATGACAGCAAATGTCATGGGAAAGACAGCCACAAACAAGTTGAAGTCGGCATTGGACAATGACGATAAGGCCGAATTCAGTCAAGTGCTTCCAAAGGTAGGACTCACTTACCGTATAGACAGAGACGGAAGCAACCTGTATGCTACTGTAAGTAAAGGATACCGTGCGGGAGGCTACAACATCCAGATGTTTTCGGACATATTGCAGACTGAGCTTAATACAAACAGTAGCAAGGCCATGCAAGGCAACTATGATGTGCCACATGATGCCGATACATACGAACGAATAAACAAATCGATTGCCTACAAACCCGAAACAAGCTGGAACTACGAAATGGGAGCACACCTCAACCTTATGGGCAAGGCCATGCATTTAGACATTGCAGCCTTTTACATGAACGTTGAAAATCAGCAACTATCTGTCATGGCAGGTAATTATGGATTCGGACGAATGATGATAAATGCAGGGAAAAGCCGTAGTATGGGGTTAGAAGTTTCGGTAAAAGGACATGCCGCAAACAATCGTCTGGCATGGGCAGTGGGCTATGGACTGACCAACTCCGTCTTTAGAGACTACAAAGACAGCGTGAAAGTAGGAAACAATAAAGTCGAAAAAGATTA
>CALBJK010000144.1 GCA_937892695.1 uncultured Prevotella sp. | reverse complement strand
GGCTCGTTAGGGACTTGCACCCATTAGACAACACACATGCTAGTCAAACAAAATTGAGGACAGCCAATTGACTGTCCTCAACCAACACAAAAACTAAACTAGACTTAACTAAGTTAAAGTCGAGAGTTTCACAACTCCCTTCTTAACGAGAACAAAGTTAGTAAATTAATCCATAATACAATGCATAAAATGCAATATTTAGGCATAATTTACATTTCAAGCCTATTATATTAATTTAAATCAAGACCGTTTTGTTCATAAGCCATGCATCGAGTATCACCATTGCAGCCATCGACTCGACAATAGGCACCGCTCTGGGTAATACGCAAGGGTCATGCCTACCTTTCACATCTATTGTAGTTTCATGTCCTTCACAGTCTACAGTCTGTTGCGGAAGCAGAACTGTAGCCACCGGTTTGAACGCAACTCGGAAATAAATGTCAGCCCCATTACTTATGCCGCCTTGAATGCCTCCGCTGTGGTTGGTGGATGTTGTTATACGTCCGTCTTTGAAGACAAATGTATCGTTCTGGCGGCTACCGCGTTCTGTCACACCGGCAAATCCTTCACCATATTCAAAACCTTTCGCCGCATTTATGCCGAGCATGGCGCCTCCGAGCATGGCATGTAACTTTGTGAATTCTGGTTCGCCCAATCCTGGCGGACATCCTTTTATTACGCATGTTATAACACCTCCTACGGTATCGCCTTCTTTCTTTACTTTAATTATCATATTTTCCATCCGTTGTGCAGTCTCTGGGTCTGGACAACGCACAGGGTTTGTCTCGGCAATAGCCAGGTCGTAATTGGTATAGTCGCGGCTGAGGGCAATGTCCCCAACTTGTGAAGGGAAAGCCGTCACACTTATTCCCTTCTGTCGCAAAGCCGTCATGGCCAGAGCTCCGCCTACACACCGCGCTATCGTAACGCGAGCCGAAGACCTTCCTCCGCCCCGATAGTCGCGTATGCCGTATTTGCTTTGGTACGTGAAATCTGCATGAGACGGACGGTACGTGTCGCGTATCCTTTCATAATCACGCGAGTGCTGGTCGGTGTTCTCTACAACAAAGCCTATCGGACATCCCGTCGACTTGCCTTCAAATACTCCGCTCAGCAGTCTTACCTGATCTTTCTCATTGCGGCTTGTCGTGAGTCGGCTTTGCCCGGGACGACGACGCGAAAGCTCGTGTTGTATGAATTCCTGATCGATGTCTATTCCTGCAGGCATACCGTCGACCACTCCTCCTACTGCTTCTCCGTGGCTTTCGCCGAAAGTCGTAAGTCTGAATATGTTTCCGAAAGTATTGCTCATTATGATTAATGACAATGGTGTCCGCAACCTTTATGCTCGTGGTCGTGACCGCAACCGCCGTGACCGCAACCGTCGCCGCAGTCATGGCAGCCACAACCTTCTCCACTCATCCGGTTTATCATGCCTTGTATTTCGTCTTTCGTAGCGTCGCGGTTCTCTACCACACGACCTTTAAAGTTCAGCTTTTTCCCGGCCAAAGGATGATTCAAATCCATCTTCACGGTTGTGTCTGTTATGTCGAGTACACGCCCTATGAAGTGATTGCCGTCCTCGTTCTGCAATGGAACAACTGCATCCTTATATATATTGTCGTGATCGAAATGGCCGTTTATGCTGAAAACGCTCTTGTCTAAGTCGAGCACGCGGCCTTCCTGATAGTCGCCGAAAGCATCGTCTCCGCTAAGTTCAAAGTCGAAATCTTCGTTCTTGGCCAAACCGGCCACCTTCTTTTCAAAACCGTCGAGAGCAATGCCGAAGCCTGTTATAAACTGGAACGGCTTGTCTTCGGTTGTCTCTTCTACCAGTTCTCTGTTACCTTTGTCGTCGATTGTGTAAAGTTTGTATGCCACTGCGACATATTTGTTATCGTTCTTTCCCATTTTTGTTATTTGTTTTCAGATTGCAAATTTACTAAAAAATCCTCCAACTGCCCCCCTTTGAACCTTTTTTAAGCCAATGCTTCTGCCATTAATGTCAGATTGCCGGCAGTGGTCAGACACAATCGTAACAGCGGCCTTCGCATTGATATAACAGCAACAAAAGACGGCTGTTTTCTGCCAAATTGTCAGTTTTATTCTGTCAGGCATACAGTTTGTCGTAGTCTAAGCGTATAAAATCCGCCGATAACGGAAAATGAAATACAATATTTACTGGATTAAGAATAAAAGGAAAATTTAATAATATGACATTTGACAAATTTACAATCAAGGCGCAGGAGGCAGTCCAGCAAGCCGTGAACATCACGCAGGAGGGCGGACAGCAGGCCATAGAGCCTGTACATCTGCTCAAGGCGTTGATGGACAAGGCCAAGGACGTAACCACCTACATCTTCCAGAAATTGGGGGTGAATGCCGTTCAGGTTGAGAGTGTTCTCGACAGTGAGATTGCCCGTCTGCCGAAAGTCAGCGGTGGACAGCCTTACTTGAGCAACGACTCAAACACAGTATTGCAAAAAGCCCAAGACTATTCGTCTAAAATGGGAGACGAGTTTGTATCGGTTGAGCCGATTCTGTTGGCTCTTATAACGGTCAACTCTACTGCCAGCCGCATTCTGAAGGATGCGGGAATGAATGAAGAAGATACGCGTAAGGCTATAGAAGAACTCCGTCAAGGACAGAAGGTGCAGTCGCAAAGTGCTGACGAGAATTACCAGAGTCTTGAAAAGTATGCCAAGAACCTTGTCGAACAGGCTCGTCAAGGCAAGCTCGACCCGGTAATCGGGCGTGACGAGGAAATACGTCGTGTACTTCAGATATTGTCGCGCCGCACCAAGAACAATCCTATCTTGATAGGCGAACCTGGTGTCGGCAAGACCGCAATTGTAGAGGGACTTGCCGAGCGTATCGTGCGCGGTGACGTTCCTGAGAACTTGAAAGACAAGCAGCTTTATTCGCTCGATATGGGAGCGCTGGTTGCCGGTGCAAAATACAAGGGCGAGTTTGAAGAGCGTCTGAAGAGCGTCATAAAAGAAGTGACCAACTCAAACGGCAGGATTATCCTGTTCATTGATGAGATACATACGCTTGTCGGTGCTGGAGGCGGCGAAGGCGCAATGGATGCGGCCAACATTCTGAAACCGGCCCTTGCCCGTGGCGAGCTGAGAAGCATTGGTGCTACTACGCTGAACGAGTATCAGAAATACTTCGAGAAGGACAAGGCTCTCGAACGCAGGTTCCAGACCGTAATGGTCGACGAACCCGACGAGCTTAGTGCCATCAGCATTCTGCGTGGTCTGAAGGAACGTTACGAGAACCACCACAAGGTGCGTATTCAAGACGATGCCTGTATAGCAGCCGTGAAACTGTCGGAACGTTACATTTCTGACCGTTTCCTTCCCGACAAGGCTATCGACCTGATGGACGAGGCCGCTGCCAAACTGCGTATGGAACGCGACTCCGTACCTGAAGAACTGGACGAGATAACACGCAAGCTCAAACAGCTCGAAATAGAACGCGAAGCCATCAAGCGCGAAAACGACCAGCCCAAGATAGCTCAGCTCGACAAGGAAATAGCCGAATTGCGCGACCAGGAGAAGTCGTTCCGTGCTAAATGGGAAAGCGAAAAAGGTCTTGTCAACAAGATTCAGGAAGACAAGCAGCAGATGGAGAACCTGAAGATAGAAGCCGAACGTGCCGAACGCGAAGGCAACTACGAACGGGTGGCGGAGATACGGTATAGCAGTCTGCCGAAACTTCAGGATGACATCAAGAACATACAGAAACAGCTCCGCAGCACACAGGGCGGTGCGGCAATGGTACGTGAGGAAGTGACCGCCGACGATATAGCCGAAGTGGTGAGCCGATGGACAGGCATACCCGTGACGCGCATGATGCAGAGCGAGCGTGAGAAACTGCTGCATCTCGAAGAAGAACTACACAAGCGTGTCATAGGGCAGGAAGAAGCCATACGTGCCGTAAGCGACGCTGTACGCCGCAGCCGCGCAGGCCTACAAGACCCCAAACGCCCGATAGCCTCGTTCATCTTCCTCGGTACTACCGGTGTCGGCAAGACCGAACTGGCAAAGGCTTTGGCCGAGTATCTGTTCAACGACGAGTCGATGATGACTCGTATAGACATGAGCGAGTACCAAGAGAAGTTCAGCGTAACCCGTCTTATCGGTGCGCCTCCAGGATATGTAGGCTACGACGAAGGCGGCCAACTCACCGAGGCCGTACGTCGTAAACCTTACTCTGTCGTACTCTTCGACGAGATTGAGAAGGCGCACCCCGATGTGTTCAACATC
>CALBJK010000143.1 GCA_937892695.1 uncultured Prevotella sp. | reverse complement strand
CTTCAAAAAAACATTTACTAAGTCGGACTTCGGCGAGTATATCGACGACAGTTATAGCCATGACGGTGCACTTCTGGGAGTGGTGTATAACAAGGTTGAAGGCGATTTCATCTGTTTCGCGGCAAGTGTCGGCTCGCCCGACAAAATGAGCGACGAGTATATCCCGCTCGTAGTCAAGATTTCGCGAACTGGGAATGTCAGCATCTCACGCGACACAAATCTCGACACGGAAGACGAAACCACCCCTGACGAGGAGTGAACTTATTCATTTCCTCCACTTTTTATAGAAAGCATATCAGGCAACCTCGATTGCATTGTCATGCAATGATGTTGCTGCCAAGAAGTTTTGCAAGTTTGCTCCGCAATTCGTGCACTTCTTTATATTCGGCCATTAGTTTCATGGTCTTTTCAATGTCAGATGCTGACGATTTTATCTCGTTCTGTATGTCGTTCAGACGTTGGTCAAGATAGTCCATACGGAAGTCATTGAGAAGATGTTCGACCTGAGAACGAAGCCTTTCAGTCTTGTTTTCGCCATCTTCAGTCGTTTCGTCCGGGTCTTCTTTCTTTTCACCCAGCATCTGATATTGGTCTATGCCGAAGTCTGTAGCGATGCGGCTGATTTCGATATTCTCATGATTTATGAAATACTGTTCGGTATTGAAGTCGTTTTCGCTACTGTGTTCTACCGTCTCTTCCAGTATTTGTTTGTAGAGAATGTTTTTTAGTTCCAGACCGTCGGTTTTCAAGTTGTAGTCTATGTATTGAGCTACAGTCAGGCTCACGGTCTCTCCGTTTTCTGCTTCAATGTTGTCGTACAGCATCTCGGCCCCATGTCTGAGAACCATTTCTATAAGCATCCGTTCTACTTTCGTCGCCTGTTGCATAGGTGTAACCTCTTGTCCTATTTGTTGCTGTGACCTTATTTTTATTTCCCCTTGAGGTTCTCCGGTGTTGCGTTCACGGCCGTCACGTATGAATTTGTTCATGGTGTTGATGAGCGTCATTTCTTTCAGTCCCATGCGTAAAGAGCAGTCGTGAATGTACGTATCGCGCAGCACTTGATCCTGAACCAGAGATATGCTGCGTACTATAGAGTTGATGGCCTCCGAACGTTTAAGAGGGTCGTGCTCGTTTTTGAGCAGCAAGTCGGTCTTGAACTGTATGAAGTCAGTCTGGTGTTCCTCGATGTATTTTCTGAAATCCGAGGCTGTATGTTTTCTCGAAAAACTGTCCGGATCGTCACCGTCGGGCAGTAGCAATACTTTCAGGTTCATCCCTTCGGTGAGGAGCATGTCCGTTCCTCTCATTGCTGCATGTATTCCGGCTGCATCACCGTCGTAGAGTAGGGTGATGTTTGATGTGAATCGGTGCAGTATGTGAATCTGGTGCACCGACAAGGCTGTGCCAGAATTGGCCACGACATTCTCAATCCCGCATTGGTGCATGGATATTACGTCGGTATATCCTTCTACCATGAACACGCGGTCTTCCTTGGCGATTGCTCGTTTGGCTTGATAGATTCCATACAACTCACGCTCTTTGTGGTAAATTTCGCTGTCTGGTGAGTTTACATATTTCTGGTTCACTCCCTTCGTGCGAGAGTCTAACAGTCGTCCTCCGAAACCGATCACCTTGCCGCTTATTCCTATCCATGGGAATATGACCCTTCCGGCATATCTGTCTATCAGTTCGCCGTGGTCGTTCTTATAGCAAATCCCGGTTTTTATGAGAAATTCTTCCTTATATCCCTTTGCGGTAGCAGCTGAAGCCAAAGCCAACCGGTTGGGCAAGTCGTAGCCCAATTGGAATTTCTGTATTACGTCGTCGCGGAATCCTCGGTTACGGAAATATTGCATACCGATAGTCACACTTTCTGGATTTTCTTTCAGTATGCCTTGAAAATATTTCAGTGCCCATTCGTTTATGATGAACATGCTTTCCCGTTCGCTCTCTTCCTTCTTCTCCTCGTCGGTCAGTTCGCGCTCCTTTATTTCGATATTGTATTTTCTTGCGAGCCATCTTAGAGCTTCCGGATAGGTCATCTGTTCGTGCTCCATGATGAAGCTGACGGCGTTGCCTCCCTTTCCGCATCCGAAACAGTGGCATGTTCCCCTGGCTGGTGAGACATAGAACGAGGGGGTCTTCTCTTCGTGAAACGGACACAACCCTTTATAGTTGGCTCCGCTTTTGCGTAAAGTTACAAATTCGGACACCACGTCTACTATGTTAGCAGCGTCCTTTATTCTTTCAACAGTTGCCTTGTCAATCATTGTAGCGCGAAGTTACGAAATTTTTACTTATTGTTGTCAGAATAAATAATATTTAATTGTCTGTTCTTCTGCAATATAAAAATGATA
>CALBJK010000142.1 GCA_937892695.1 uncultured Prevotella sp. | reverse complement strand
ATCAAATGCTCTTGATCGCAGATTTTTTTGCGGAAGTTATTTTTTGAACATTACTATCTTGAATTTTCCTTACGGCAAAAATAAGAATAGAATCTTTATCTTCTCTTTATATTTCGGCTGCAAAGTTATGCAAAAAATATGGTACGAATGTTACAATCTTGATAAAATGTGAAATGTATATGAAAATAAATAAATAGGAATATGCTCATAGAGCGCACTTGTAAAACGCCCTTTTTAAGGCGTTTCGGCTGATTATTCATCATTATGCGGATGAGCACATCGAAGATTTATCCATTAGATCCCTTCAGTTGAGCCTAAAATGATATTCGTAGAGACATCCTTGAAGCCGTTCCTTTGAGCAGTGACGGTGTATTCCACTAAGCCATACCTTTCTTCTTTGTGTTAATTTTGAACGTGACATGAAATATCTATGCCTTGATTGCTTTCAGACGTTCGACTATTTTCTGGCTGTCGGCGGTGCGCACGGCCAGAGTGAAACACTGGGATGTGTCTCCGAACGAGATGAACGATACGGGAAAGTCGCGTATAGAGTCCATTATGACAGTTTCGAGATGTACGCGTTCCCAACTTGTCGAACCTATGATGCGGACGAGAGCCATTCCGTTATCAGCCACCATTTCGGCTACATCGGAAAGATCTTTCTGTATGAGCCTGATGGCGTCGCGCGATGCTGACACCATCATTGCCACAGATGCTGCCGACGAAGACATTGCCACAATGTCGGCCTTGAACCGGTCTATGGCCTTGAACACACGTCCTATGAAGAGAAAATCAGGAAGCTGGTGGAGCGACGTGAAGCGGACGAAAGTCAGTCCGTTCTTAATATGTATGGTCTTGATGGGGGTGTCGTCGTGATGTCCTACTGTAAGCACGACATTGGAAGGATTTGACGAATCGTAGAACTTCAACTCGATGCTGCGGCGACAAGCCAGAGTGATGCTGTCCATATAAATAATGTAAGAGCCGGTGTCGACGATGTTCTCGGCCTCTTCGTAGGTCAGCGTACGTGACTGACAGTCAGAAGTGGAAGGCATATCGGTTACGGGCTTGCCTACAATCGACACTTTGTCGGCATTGAAGGCTGCCGCAATGGCTACAGCGTAGTAGTCGCTGCGCCGGCGGTCGATGAAGCAGGGAGTCTCAGACAGTCCCCTGCACAGCAATGACGGAGCGACAAAGATTTCGGCATCGCGGTTATCGTTGACGTGATGGCGCACGGCAATTCGTGCGTATGGAATGTCGATGCGGTCTTCCTGATTGACCTGCATGAGCATGCTCGTGTCGAGTGTCTTAGCTCTCAAGCCACGTCTGGCAAGGAAGGCGCACATCAAATCACACGTCAGCAGCGACAGCTCGCGGCGTATCTCGCGGTCAGGAGCGGAAATGTCTGCACCCTTGGCTATCAGTCTGACCTTTGCCAGACGTTTTTTTATATGAGAGCAAAGCCCTGCATCGTCAGCACAGCCATACGCCGCCGTAGCAGCCATGATGCGGTCTTCAATCTTGTCGATGGCTTCGTCGGCCGGCGAGTAGTCGCGCAACACTCTGACTGAAATGTCCTGGCGGAGCTTTTCTATATTGTCAGGTGTCGGAATTACAATCACGTAGGGGTGTGACTCTTGGGCTAAGTCAGCCATCCGGCCAAATGCCGCTTCATTGACGGCCTTATCGAATTTTAAGATTTTCATCTTTTTTATCTGTTCTTTTCCCGATTCAGGTTGTTTCATTGATACGTGGCGAACAGCTCCACCTTGCCATAATGGCATACCTTTTTCAAAATGGTAGGGTGCAGGCCACGTCTCTTTTTTCACTTATGACAAAAACGTATGCCAACATTGCACCTAAGTGAGGCTTGTTTTCCACGTTTCATGATTATACCTTATCGTATTCCACTAACGAATACTGTGCCAAACTTCTGATTTTCCACGGGACAATGGCCGGAGATTAAATTTTTTGTTGTCCTAAAGCCACGAGTCATAATTTATATGTACCTTTGTTTTCACGTTACCGGTGGCTATGGCTGTGGCTCCTGATCGTCAGGAAGCCTCGTTGCGTGGCCTTTCTGGTGCGGATAAGAAAAGAAGACGATGAAAATAGGAATAATAGTAGCTATGGACAAGGAGTTTGCCCATCTTAAAGCTCTTGCCGTCGGTGCTGTGACGGAGAGTCACGGCGGACGCGACTTTGTCCTCGGCAATATTGGGGGAAACGATGTCGTAATGATGCAGTGCGGCATAGGCAAGGTCAATTCGGCTGTCGGTGCCGCCGCGCTCATTAACGGTTACAGTCCTGATCTGGTGGTGTCGACAGGAGTGGCCGGTGGGGCTGACGTTTCGCTCGAAGTGAAAGATGTAGTAGTCAGTACGGCTTGCTGCTACCACGATGTGTATTGTGGCTCGGAGGGTGCCTATGGGCAGATTCTGGGAATGCCTGAACGGTTTGAGTCGCCCGCCGATATCGTAGCCAAGGCTGCGGCCATCGACTGCGGTGTGCGTGTGCGCAAGGGGCTGGTTGTCAGCGGCGACTGGTTTGTAGACAGACGCGAGAAGATGCGCGGCATACTCGATGCCTTCCCCGAGGCCGTGGCCGTCGACATGGAGAGCTGCTCCATAGCCCAGACCTGTTACATTTACGGAGTGAAGTTTGTCAGTTTCCGCATAATCAGCGACATTCCGCTCAAGGACCACAAGGCCGAAATGTACTACAACTTCTGGGACACGATGGCCGAAGGGTCGTTCTGCGTGACAAAGGCTTTTCTCGAAGAAATAAACAAATAGACGATAATGAAACAGATACCAAGTTTTACAATCAACCACAACAAACTGTTGCGTGGCATATACGTCTCGCGCAAGGACTTTGTGGGCAACGAAGTGATAACGACATTTGACATACGCATGAAGGAACCCAACCGCGAACCGGTCGTGCATCCGGGTGCGCTCCACACGATAGAGCATCTGGCCGCAACCTATCTGCGCAACGAACCCCTTTGGAAGGACCGCATCATCTACTGGGGACCGATGGGCTGTCTGACGGGCAACTATCTGCTCGTCAAGGGCGACCTGGAGTCGGGCGACGTGGTAGAGCTGATGAAGTCGACGTTTGACTTCATCGCCAACTTTGAGGGCGAAATCCCCGGCGCTGCACCTCGCGATTGCGGCAACTATCTGCTCCACGACCTGCCAATGGCTCGTTGGGAAGCCCGCAAGTTCCTCGACGAAGTGCTCTACAAAATCACTCCGGCCAATCTCCATTACCCCGATAACACTCCGGACAAGGACTGAGCGTAAGCAGTAATGATTGTTAGCAAAGCCCCCTTGCCTGTATCAGTTACGGTGCTGGCAAGGGGGATTTTCGTATGGAAGAAACCGATGGTTATAGCTCCGTATGGTGCAACTTACAGATTGTAACCGTTTTTGTCTAAAAGTTCTGTTTTGACCGTGTTTGTCCAACAAGACTACTCTGGTCGAAGCCGTCATTTCTGACGAATTTTCGACGAAGTTGTTGCTCTGTGCGGAATACGCCTAAAATGAAGATTTACACTCCAAATAGGAGACGCTGATAATCAGGTAGTTACAAGTCGGCTGTCAGAAAACGACTCCTTCAAAGTCCGAAAAACGGCAAAAATCAGCAGAAACTGACATATTTTAACGTCTTAATGAGCCATTCCGTCTTGCGAAATGCCCCATTTGAGAGTCTGAAACGGTGCATTTCGCGTTCTGATATGGTTCATTTCAGAAAACAGAAGGGCTTTTTTACTTTTGATCCAACACTTTTTGCATTCGTTAACCTCTATTTTGCGATTTCTTTTTATCAAAGTTTTTTACCAAAACACATCTTTTTGGGGTGGTTACGATTTGTTACTGTGTCTCACGGGTGAAATTTTTTAATCTCCTCCGAATAACACAAGATACACCTTAACTTACTGATTATCAACATGTGATGTTCGTGCAACTAAGTATGATGTTCCCGAAATGTTCCAAAAAACATATTTTAATGATGAGTGTGAATGTACTAAAAGAGGTAGTGTTCAACGGCATTGAAATTGCTTCAAAAGCGGGATTTAGCGGTAAAGACTTGTTAACATGGAATTAAGATTTGATTAACACATTTATAGGTGCAAGGAGACTTGTAAGGCAAGTAGCCGAAGTTTGATTACAATGTAAGATATTACGGATATTGTTTGCTTTCTCTGTAATTTTTCACATCTACGATTTTTCTCTTCCCTATTTTTGAATTTTCAAACTTAGGGAAATAAAAGAGTGAACAAGTTACATATCTGACACTAACAAGTCGTGAGAGTGTTAAAAGTGAGGTCAGTAGTGATGAAAAATAGATATTTGTATCGTTGTTTGGAAACAAAATGCTATCTTTGTACCATAAATCAAAATGAAATGGGCATCAACAAACTAAAAGTAGTGTTGACAGAAGAAGCACAAGCCTTTTTGGATGCGCAGCCATTCAAAGCTCAGCAGAAGATATACTACAACATCTTCAAGAAACTGGAGAATACCGAGATATGGGAGTTTCGCACTCTCTACAATGGCATCTGCTACAGGCTTTTCTCCTTTTGGGACACAGAGGAAGAAACTTTGGTTATTGCCACACATGGCATAGTCAAGAAAACTCAGAAAACACCTTTAAAGGAGATTGCCAAAGCAGAAGAAATAAGAAAAGAGTATTTTAACAATAAAAAGAAATAGCATTATGGCACAGATAAAATTGATACCAGCAGACAACATGAAAGATAAACTTTGGGGCAAAAGAGGTACACCAGAGCGTGAAGCCATGGAAACCAAACTTCAAGAAGATGTGAACGCCTATATTGTAGGCGAAGCCATACGCAAGGCTCGACTGGCACAAAACCTCACACAAGAGCAACTTGGTGAGCGTATCGGTGTGCAGCGTGCTCAGATTTCAAAGTTGGAGAAAGGTACAAGTGTTATCACATTACCAACCATGAGTCGTGTGTTTCAAGCATTGGGTATTGCAACGGCTACCCTTGACTTGGGTATCGCAGGAAAAATAGCATTGTGGTAAGACTAATGATTAACTTTTTAGATGTAAAGAATCGTGACGAATTGCGCCAGTGGCTGATGGATAACCATGATAAGGCTAAAGAGTGCTGGGTTGTGGTGAAGCGTGGTCGTCCTGTTGACGATGATACATTTTGGTACATCGATGCCGTGGAAGAGGCTATGTGTTTCGGTTGGATTGACAGCACTACCAAAAAACTTGACAGCGGTGTTACAGCCCAACGGCTTGCACCACGCAGGAAAAACAGTCTGTGGTCGGAATTAAACAAAGAGCGTTGTCGCAGAATGGAACGTCTCGGAAGAATGACCGATGCAGGACGCGCCGTGTTGCCAGACATGACTGAAAAAGGTTTCATCATAGATAAGGTCATTCTGGAAGCATTGAAGTCAGACCCTGTCGTATGGGAAAATTTCCAAAAGTTTCCAGTATTATATCAGCATGTAAGGATTGACACCATACAGATAAAGAAGAAACAGCCAGAGCTGTTTAACAGCCGTCTGCAAAAACTCCTTGAAAATACGAAGAAAGGAATTATGTATGGAGAATGGAACGACAATGGCAGATTACTATAGAATAGAAAAAATAGACAGCCTTACCGATGCGTTGAAAGACGAATTGATAGAGGTATGGGGGAAATCCGTAAGGAGTTCCCACCATTTTCTATCGGAAGAAGACTTGATGTATTATCGTTCACGCATAATGGACACTTATTTCCATGCGGTAGAGTTGTATGTTATCAGACAACCCAATATTGTGGCATTCATGGGGTTAAGTGACGAGATGGTAGAAATGCTATTTGTACTTCCGTCTGAGAAAGGCAAGGGGTATGGTTCGACTTTGCTCAAATATGCCTTGACAGAGAAACGAATCCGTAAGATAGATGTAAACGAACAAAACTCAGAGGCATATCAATTTTATCTACGAAAGGGGTTCAAAGTGATAGGCAAAGATTATACAGATGCCGATGGCAAACCATATCCAATTATTCATTTGCAAAAACAATAAAAAAGTAATGGAATATTATAACGGTCGTCCAATCAATGATGCAAAGAGAAGCGAGATGGAAATTAGAACCTATGATTTTCTTGATAAGATAGGTGTATTCTACAAAACAATATGTCATGAGGCTGTATATACAATGGTGGATTGTGAAACGGTAGAAAAGAAAATTGGTGCACCTATCTGTAAGAATCTGTTTCTCTGCAATAGGCAACAGACGCAGTTTTATCTGTTGATGTTGCCAAATGACAAGCATTTCAAAACAAAAAATCTGTCTTCCGAATTGGGATGCCCCCGTTTGTCATTTGCTGACGAACAACACATGGTTGATTTACTTGGTGTTCACCCGGGAGCAGTTACACCTATGGGATTGATGAATGACAAAGAGAAGAAAGTCCTGTTAGTAATAGACAAAGACCTTTTGGCATCTTCCAAGTTCTTCGGATGTCATCCTTGTGTCAATACAGCAACAATAAGATTGGATTTACAAGAATTTATAGAGAAATTTGTACCAATGACAGGGCACAACTACAAGATTGCTGTGTTGAAGAGTGAATGACACTATTTTAAGAATACAAGGGAAATCCAAAAAATCATCTTCCACATTAAGCCATGTGCAATCTTGGTAGGATTGAACAAAGATTTAGCTATTATGCTGAATATCAACTTCATTTTACTCAACAGAAGCAACAATTGTTCCCAAAATGAGGAAATGAAAGCTCAAATACCAAACAAATATAAAGAAGCTTGTCTGTATTGCCATTCAAATCATTATGTGAAAATGTCTCTACTATTACAAAAAAAATCCTTGTTGATGCAATATTCTGTATACTTTTGTATTTATAGAATAGATAAGTAACAGTTAAAAAATAACTTGGTACAAAAATGCTAAGCAGATTTGCACCT
>CALBJK010000141.1 GCA_937892695.1 uncultured Prevotella sp. | reverse complement strand
ATTCTGCTGCAAAGATAGTCGAAAACTTCGAGAATCCAAGCGTTTCGGATGAAAATCTTCGTGAGGGCGAGGGAATTGTCTTCGATGACGACTTGTCGATGGCGAACGACCCGGTGGCGAAGGTGACAGGAAAGAGCAGCAGGACGGCACGGCAGCGCAGGGCGTTCGCCGAGCGCGAGCGTCAGCGCATGGCGGAACGTGTGCGCGAGCTTGTTGAAAAACTGCATCTCGACAACGTGGATATTGTGACAGACGCTTCGACGCTTGACGGCAAGAAGCAAAAAGCCAAAGGGTTCTACAACAAGCGCACAGGCAGGATAACAATAGTCGTGCCTAACCATGTAAGTGTTACGGACGTGGAGCAGACGTTGCTGCACGAAGCCGTTGTCCATTACGGGTTGCGGCGGTTGTTCGGAAGCCAGTTCGACACGTTCCTTGATAACGTCTATCAGAATGCAGACGAGGGTGTACGCAGACGGATCACTGAGCTTGCCGCACGGCGTGGCTGGGATTTCAGGACGGCCACGGAAGAATACCTCGCGTCGCTTGCCGAGCAGACCAACTTCGAGGACATGGATGCAAGTTGGTGGGCGAAGATAAAACGCCTGTTCCTTGACATGCTCCACAACATCGGGTTTGAAGGCTTCGGACTTGTCACGCTGTCTGACAACGAGCTTCGGTATATCCTTTGGCGCAGCTACGAGAACCTTGCCGAGCCGGGCAGATACCGCAGCATACTGGGCGAAGCCGCAGACGTGGCGAAGCAGAGCGAGCTTAAGGTCGGCAACTATGCGGAGAGGCAGGATAATGCGGACAGAGTGGCGGAAGATGCCGGTACCAATGTGATAGCCAAAATAAGAGACAGCAAGCCCGTCGAGATAACAGGCCATGAAGTACAGCCGAGCGACGACTTGAAGCAATACAAGAAAAACGCTTTGGAATATGGAAAGTCTTTGCGTGGCGAATATGTCAACAAGGATACAGGCGAACGTGTCTTCTTAGGCAAGAACGCAATAAAGGAAGTTTTGAACCACGACTACAAAAACGTGGAACAGCTTCAAAGCATTGCGGCCATACCTCAAATAATAGAAAACGCCATCTATGTCACATCGCAAAAGAATACGGACACAAAGTTTGATGCTGAAAAGTTCGACTATTACGTATGCGGATTGAAAATCGGGGACGTAGATTATACCGTTCGTGCCGTTTTCGTCACGCCGAAAGACGGTTCACACTATTACGACCATAAGCTTACGAGAATAGAAAAAGGGAAATTACTTGATTCACTATTCGGGACAACTCCCGGTTTTAATCAAACAACCTCCCTTGATTCTGACGGCAAAGATAAGAAATTGCTTTCAATTCTCCAAGAAAAGGTGAAAGAATCCGCAGAAAATAAAGAAGAAAACTTGGGTGACGACGTGCTTTTCCGCGACGGCGACGCTGCTGAGTACGACAAAGCCATTGCGCGTGACATGTACGAGAGGCGCGTGAGCAGTGGGCTGTACCAGTCGCAGGAAGCGTTGCAAGACAGTATGCTTGCCGTGAAAGTGGCGATGGTTGCCATTCTGAAAGCCGAAGGCAAGAAAGGGACGCACATCGAGGACGTTGACGGCTTCGAGAACGCCTACCTTGGCGAGAACCGTCTTTCCTCCGTAAACAAGGCGGAGTGCGATGCTTTCCACAACCTGCTGTTCAAGCCGCTGATGGAAAGGGTGGGCAAGCTGGCCAAGAACGCCACGGCCCGCGCTGAGCTTATCGACTACATGATGGCCAAACACGGACTGGAGCGCAACCGGAAGATGGCCGAGCGCGACGCTAAGGCCGACTTCGAGAAGTACCAAAAGGAGCATCCCAACGGAAAGCAGACCTTGCAGGACTTCATCGGAAAGAAGCGGCAGCGCGACTATGCCGGCCTTACCGCCTTGACGGGCGAGGCCGATGTGAAAGCGGCAGAGACGGCGGCGAAGCAGATGGTTGACGACTACGAGGGCGCACACGACACCACGGAGCTGTGGAAGAAGGTGAACGCCGTGACCGAAGCCACGCTGTCGAAGGTCTATGAAAGCGGACTGATGAGTAAGACGGCATACGAGGACATGAAGGCCATGTACGACTACTACATTCCCCTCCGTGGCTTCGACGAGAAGACAAGTGATGAAGCTTACGCCTACTTGGACGGCAGGCACAGCGCGTTCAACGCTCCGATAAAGACCGCCAAAGGCCGCAAGAGCAAGGCCGACGACCCGTTTGCCAACATGGAGTCGATGGCCGAGAGCGCGATAATGCAGGGCAACAGGAACACTCTGGTGAAGCAGAAGTTCCTCAACTTCGCCCTGAACCATCCGAGCGACCTTGTGAGCGTTAGCGAGCTGTGGCTGAAATACGACGACGTGGCCGACGAATGGAAGCCGGTGTTCCCGGACAACATCGACAGCAACGACAGCCCCGCCGAGGTGGAACGCAAGATGCGCGACTTCGAGGAGCGTATGCAGCAGCTTGCAGAAGCGGAGCCCGACAAGTACAAGCGTGGCAAGGATGCCGTGAACATACCCTACCGCGTGGTGGAGAGCCGCGACCTGCACCAGCACCAGGTAATCGTGAAGCGGGGCGGCAAGGACTACGTGCTGACCGTCAACGGCAACCCACGGTTGGCGCAGGCGTTGAACGGACAGACCAACCCCGACAACGACATATCAGGCTCGATAGGCGCAATCCTCGGCTTGGTTGGCGACGTGAACAGGACGCTGTCGTCCCTCTATACAACGTTGCAGCCCGACTTTGTGGCAAGCAACTTTGTCCGCGACCTTGTGTATGCCAACAGTCTTGTCTGGGTGAAGGAAAGCCCGCGCTATGCCGCCCGGTTCAACAAGAACTACGCCAAGCTGCCGTTGGCAAGGATGAAAATCCTGTTCGCCAAGTACCGCAAAGGCACGCTCGACATGAACAACCCGACGGAGAAGATGTTCCACCAGTTCATGATGAACGGCGGCGAGACAGGCTTTGTGCGCATGGCCGACATCGATGCCCACAAGAAGCAGGTGGAAAAGGCCATCAAGGCCGTGAAAGGCAAAATCCCCGCCTCCGCCGCCCTCGAATGGTTGGGCGAGATAGGGCGGAGCATTGAGAGCCGCGCAAGGTTCGCGGCGTTCGTGACGAGCCGCGAGGCAGGGCGTTCGCTCGACCGCTCGATATGGGACTCGAAGGAGATAAGCGTCAACTTCAACAAGAAAGGCGCGGGCGACAAGTTCCTGCGAGCCAACGGGCAGACGCTGCTTGGACGCACCGCCGCATTTGTCGGCGGCACAGGCCGCGCGTTCCTCATCTTCTGGAACGCCGCCTTGCAAGGTACGTTCGGAAACTTCGGCAAGTACGCGATGCGCCATCCCGTGAAAATGTCCGTGGCTGTTGCCGCGAATGTGGCCTTGGGCTTGTTGGTCGCATCGCTCATGTCGGGCGACGACGGCGACGACGAGTACTGGGACATACCAAAGCACACGAGGCGGCAGAACTTTGTCTTTAAAGGCCCCGGGGACACGTGGGTGAAAGTGCCGCTACCGATAGAATACCGCGCGGCTTACGGTCTCGGCGAGCTGATGGGCAGCGCATTGTTCCACGGAGAGGAAGTCGTGGCCGGAGACGTGCTTACGCAGGTGAGCCAGATACTGCCTGTCGATTTGATGGAAGGCACGGATGGCTTGTGGCCGAGCGCAGTGAAGCCCACAGTGGAAGCTCTTGGCAACCGCACTTGGTACGGCACTCCGATATGGAAGGATACCCCTTACAACAAGTACATGCCCGAGTGGACAAAGGCTTACAAGAACGCCAACCCCGACCTCGTGAACCTTGCAGCAGCGCTGAACGACGCGAGCGGGGGCAACAAGTACCGCAAGGGCGCGGTGGACATCAATCCTGCCCAGTGGGAATACCTGCTGAAGCAATACACCGGAGGTTTCTTCACCCTGGCCAACCAGTTGCGCAACCTTATCGCGGTCGGCCAAGGCGGCAAGGACTTCGACTGGCGTTATGTGCCGCTTGCCAACCGTGTGCTCATGACCACCGACGAGCGCACCGCTGGCAGGGGCATCGACGAGAAGTTCTTCGGCTATATGGACCGCTACCGGGCGAAGCAGAGCGAGTTCAGCGCGATAAAGGGCGACATGAGTCTGCCGCTGACGAAGAAGATGGAGCTGACAGGCGAGATTGCCGGAGACCCCGACTACAATGTGCTGCGCAGGGCGAGCATGGTTTACAGCCGTATGAAACAAGCGTATGACATTTTCCAAGAGCAAGGCGACACGGCCAAGGCAAAAGAGCTTGAAGCCGAGATATTGGAGCTGAAGAAAGAAACAATCAGGGAAATGGAAAAGGCCGACGGGAAGAGCGATTAGTGGTCAGTGGTTGGGCGGTGGGTGGCATGTACGGTTGGGAAGACGCGCGTTAGTGGACGGCATTCCGCTTGGGGAGACGCACCAGAGTGTCGTCTCTACAGGCGGGTGGCACGGCTGCTTGGAGGCAGACGCGCGGGTGTGTTCGAGCGGACTCACGGGTCGTGCTTCCCTACATGTTTTTTGGGGGAAGAGGCGTGAAGTGGAAAGGTGCGGGTCAGAAATTCACGCTCATAAGCGAGCGCCCGATGTCGTGTATGGCATCGAGAATCTGTGCCTTACGTTCCGTTGAAGGTTTCTTTGTACCCTTGATGTAGCTGGCCAGAAGGCTCTGCCTTATCCCGAGACGCCGTGCCACGGCCGAGACATTGAGTTCAGGATTGGTCAGAAACGCTGTCTGCAAGCCGGGTGCAGGTTCTTTAGTCTCCGGATAACGGAAACTTTCAAGGCTGACATCCTCGTCAAGCTCGTTCCAGTGTATGCCGTCGTCCCACAGCTCGCAGTCGGCAAGTTGCTCAGCAGTGGCGTGAAGCAATCGCGGATAGAAATACAGCGACTGGTAAAGTTGCTCCCCGTCAGTGGTCTGGATATAGATACGGTTGTTTGCAAACCAAAGTTTTCTTATGTTCATGACAGCTGTTTTTATCACTCTCCGTGTACGTTATACCACTCCTGCAGGAATTCTTCGCGTTTTTCCTGCATTATTTCTTTAGCCTTTTTCAGGTCTTTTGGTTTCAATGTGCATTCCCCCATCATTGAACCGTCGGCCAGACTGAACTTGGCCTTTCCGTCACTGCTCCTTACGTGGATGTGGGGCGGCTTGTGCTCGTTGGTGAAGAAAAAGAACCTCAATCCTAAGTAGAAGAATATGGTAGGCATCTGCTTGTTATGAAATTTCCGCAAATTTAGGTAATAAATTTATATCCACAAAATGTTTTCATGTATAAAATTCGGCATGTATGTTAATACATATAAGAATTGCCGTCATATTTACATATAATTTTGCAGAAAATAAGCTGCACTCGGGCGACCAAGAGTAAGCTCTCTTGCCGCTCGTTTGCATTGTCTTTGCATTCTAAATCAAGAAGATACAGCATGAAGCAGAACAAGCTATTCAGAAAGAGCAGTGTCGTGGCGAAGCGAGATGAGGACATAGACAGCGTGGAGTTCTCCAAGCGCATGTACGAGAACCGCAGGGCGTTCGACGTGCTGCTGGAGGCTCAGCAGTACTGGAACAACATGGACGACTTCCGCCGCGACCGTGAGCGCAACAAACGCTACACCTACGGCGACCAGTGGAGGGACATGATAGAGGTGGACGAGAACGGCTGCAAGGAGACCATGACCGAGGAGGAGTATATAAGCAGGCACGGCAACGTGCCGCTGAAGAACAACCTCATACGCCGCTTGGTGAGGAACGTGCTGGGCGTGTACCGCAGCCAGTCGAAAGAGCCGACGTGCTACGCCCGCGACCGCGACGAGCAGCGTCTGGGCGAGACGATGACCACCATCCTGCAATGCAACATGCAGCTCAACCGCATGACCGAGGTGTACGCACGGACGATGGAGGAGTTCCTCATAGGCGGGCTGATAGTGCACCGCAAGTGGTACGGCTGGCGACAGGAGAAGCTGGACTGCTGGACAGACTACGTGAACCCCAACAACTTCTTCATCGACAACAACATGCGCGACTTCCGCGGCTGGGACGTGTCGATGCTGGGCGAGGTGCACGACGTGTCGTTCGAGACGCTGTGCGCCCAGTTCGCCAAGTCGCCCGACGACTACCGCCGCTTCAAGGAGATATACTCGCTGGCGCACAACAAGCAGTTCCTCATGGGCTTTGCCGAGCGTTTCGGCTACAGCCGGATAGAGAACTACGACTTCCTTTTCACGAGCGACCCTACCCGTTGCCGCGTGATAGAGGTGTGGCGCAAGGAGAGCAAGCCGCGCTACCGCTGCCACGACTACAACAACGGCGACGTGTACAAGATAGACATCGAGGACTATGACGAGATGGTCGGGGCGGTGAACCGTCAGCGCATAGCCCAGGGCGAGGCGGCCGGAATGGCCGAGGACGACATACCGCTGATAGAAACCACGTGGATGATGGACAGCTACTGGTATTACTCCTATCTGACACCGTTCGGCGACATACTGCAGGAGGGCGAGACACCCTACGAGCACAAGGGGCATCCCTACGTGTTCAAGGCATATCCGTTCATCGACGGCGAGATACACTCGTTCGTGGCCGACGTGATAGACCAGCAGCGTTACACCAACCGTCTGATTATGCTGTACGACTTTGTGATGAGGGCGAGCGCGAAGGGAGCGTTGCTGTTTCCGGAAGGTTGCGAACCCGACGGCTTTTCGATGGAAGACATCGCCGACGAGTGGTCGCGCTTCGACGGTCTGGTGGTGTACAAGCCCAAGCCCGGCGTACCTGCGCCGCAGCAGATAAGCAGCAACTCGACCAACATCGGGATATCGGAGCTGCTGAACCTGCAGCTGAAGTTCTTTGAGGACATATCGGGCGTGAACGGCGCGCTTCAGGGCAAGCCCGGCTACTCGGG
>CALBJK010000140.1 GCA_937892695.1 uncultured Prevotella sp. | reverse complement strand
CCTCTTCAAACCTCGAAACTAAACCATCAAGTTTTGACAATAATGTATTATTATTTTCTGACATTTTCTTTTTATTTTTTATTACCGATGGCATTACTGTGTGCCAGTATTCTTATCCACGGCTCCATCTTATCTGTAAACGAATGAAACAGAATTATTCCCCAGCCGATTAATCCCAATGGAGCTGTAATCCGTTTCATTATTGATGCGTCATTTACGAAGATACTCGTGTAAGTATTGTAACCTACTTGCAGGAATATCAATACCAGAGACAGTCGTATCATTAAGTAAACAACTTTTTCGGATATGTTTCTTTTAAAGAACAATATTCCTACTAAAATCAAAGATGCTATAGGCCAGAATGCTGCGTTGAAGAAATACCAGGCCATAGGCCATACTGACACATGTGTCTTTATTTGGTCAACGAAATTAGAAATTTCGCTGAAAGTCATGACCAAGCAGAATGCCAAAGCCAGATAGTTGACGGCCGATTTCTTGTTTAGCTTCTTCATTTTGTCCTTGAGCGAAAATATCTTTTGTGGTAATCAATACACGAACTCTCCGAATTCACTCTTGATGATAAGTTCCTTCTTGTCGCTCTTTTCGATATGGCCTACTATTTTTGCATCAATGTTGAACGACTTGGAAATGGCTATGACTTTGTCTGCATGTTCTTTGGGCAAATATACTTCAAAACGGTGTCCCATGTTGAACACTTTGTACATTTCCGCCCAATCGGTGCCGCTTTGTTGCTTTATAGTCTTGAACAGTGGTGGCACATCGAACATGTTATCCTTTACTACGCGGCAGTCGTCACCGACAAAATTGAGGACTTTAGTCTGTGCACCTCCAGAGCAATGTACCATTCCGTGTATTTCGCTACGCATTTCATCAAGCATTTTCTTTACCACTGGAGCGTAGGTTCTTGTCGGTGAGAGGACGAGCTTGCCTGCGTTCAGCGGACTTCCTTCTACTGCATCGGTCAGCTTCAGTTTGCCACTGTATACCAGGTCTTCTGGAACAGCGTGGTCGTAACTTTCCGGATACTTTTCTGCAAGATACTTTGCGAACACGTCGTGTCGTGCAGATGTCAGTCCGTTGCTGCCCATTCCTCCGTTATATTCTTTTTCGTAAGTAGCTTGTCCGAAAGAGGCGAGTCCGACGATTACGTCGCCTGGCTGTATGTTTGCGTTGTCGATGACATCGCTACGTTTCATGCGACAGGTGACGGTCGAGTCTACGATAATCGTTCGTACCAGATCACCAACATCTGCAGTTTCACCTCCAGTGGCGTATACACCGACTCCCATCTTACGCAATTCGGCGAGCAGTTCGTCTGTACCGTTTATTATGGCTGAAATGACTTCTCCCGGTACGAGTAGCTTGTTTCGTCCTATAGTGCTGGAAACGAGGATGTTGTCGATAGCTCCTATGCACAACAGGTCGTCAATGTTCATAATCAGAGAGTCTTGCGCGATGCCTTTCCATACGCTAAGGTCTCCGGTCTCTTTCCAATAAAGGTAAGCCAATGATGATTTCGTTCCGGCACCGTCTGCGTGCATAATATTGCAATAAGAAGGGTCACCTCCGAGAATGTCGGGAATAATCTTACAGAAAGCTCTTGGATAAATTCCTTTATCGATATTTTTAATTGCGTTGTGTACGTCTTCTTTGCTTGCGCTGACACCGCGCATCATGTATCTGTTAGATGTACTCATTCTGTTTGTTTGATTATCTTGTACAATTATATATTCTGTATTTAATCTTGTTCTTTGCCATGCCAGAACTCCCAGCTTGCAAAAGCCTGGAGCAAAAGCATCTCCAGTCCGTTCTTGGTGTTTGCGCCATATTCGGCCCCGCGTTTCATAAACAAGGTCTCGTCCGGATTGTAGATGAGGTCGTAGAGTATGTTGTTTTCATTCATGGCTGAATATGGCAAATCAGGGCATGTCTCCGTTTTGGGGTACATGCCACATGGGGTGCAATTTACAATCACATTGTATAGTCTGACCGTTTCAGCCCCCACCTCATCGTAGGTAATAGTTTTCTCGTCGTGATGTGTACGGCTGACAAAAAGGGTTTCCAGTCCGAGCGACTTAAGTCCGAAGTCTATAGCCCTTGACGCTCCTCCAGTACCCAGAATCAGAGCTTTGCGATGGAGTGGAGTGAGCATCGGTTCTATGCTTTTTGTAAATCCTATGACATCACTGTTAAAACCCTTTAGTATGGTTTTGTTTCCCTTATGTGAAACGCGTATAACGTTTACGGCTCCTATTGTTTTAGCTTCCGGACTTAGCGTGTCGAGATATCCTATTACTTGCTGTTTGTAAGGGATGGTCACATTCAGACCTTTCAGTTCCGGATTCGAAGCTAGTACCTCAGGAAGATTGTCTATGGATGGAATTTCAAAATTGCTGTATTTTGCATCAATGTTTTCGTTGTCGAATTTCTCGTTGAAGTAGCTTATTGAGAAAGAATGTCCCAACGGATAGCCTATTAGTCCGTATTTATCCATAAACGTTATTATTTTGTCGCAGTGTACATAGTGCAGATTCCGAAAGTGAGACGCTTGAAGCTCGCTTTATCGAATCCGGCTTTCTTCAGTATTCCGACCATTTGTTCGCCTTGCGGAAACGCTTCGATGGTCGCTGTGAGATAGTTGTATGCCGCTCTGTCCTTGGATATCAGGCGGCCGTAGAGAGGAAGAAAAGAATGAGAGTAGACCTTGAATAGCTGTTTCATCGGAAACGTTACCGGGGTGGTCAGTTCTACTATGCACAAGTGGCCGCCCGGACGCAATACGCGGCACATCTCTTTGAGTCCCTTGTCGAGGTCGGGAAAATTTCTTATTCCGAATGCCGCTGTCACGGCATCAAATTCGCCGTCGGCAAACGACATGACCATACAGTCTTCTTTCTGGAACGAAATGATGCGGTCGAGTCCGACCTTATTTACTTTAGACCTTCCTATCGACATCATGTTCTCGCTGATATCACAGCCGACAAGTCGTTTCGGTTTCAGCACTTTGGCTGACATTATGGCAAAGTCGCCCGTGCCTGTCGCAACGTCAAGAATGCTTTCCGGTCTGTACGGCACTAGTGTCGATATTGCTTTGCGTCGCCACATACGGTCGATGTTCCATGACAGCCTATGGTTGAGTGCATCATACGAGTGGGCTATGTTATCGAACATCGCCTCCACCTGCTTGCTCTTCTCAGCATGGCTGTCGTATGGTTTTATTTCTTCTTGACGGTAACTCATTCTTTATCAGATATTATAAAAATACAATTCATAACCCGTAATCAGCAAGTCTGGTTGTAGCCCGGTGCACAGCGTTTTGTACATGCCTTGCAGTACGGCGATACAATGTCTTAGCTTACTACGGATTATGAATTGTCAATATTTCTAAGCGCGGCTCTTGAGATATTCGCTCACGTTCTTTTCTATACGTGCTGCGATGTCGCCTTCCTCGACACTCTTGTCAAATTTTTCTCCAGTGATGTGCTCATATAGCTCTATGTACCGGTCGCTTACGCTGTTGATGTATTCGTCGCTCATGTCGGGTACCGTCTGTCCAGGCTCGTTCATGAAGTTGTGTTCGATGAGCCATTGGCGTACAAACTCTTTGGAGAGCTGTTTCTGTGGTTCGCCCTTTGCCAGCTTCTCTTCATAACCGTCGGCGTAGAAGTAGCGGCTGCTGTCAGGAGTGTGTATTTCGTCGATGAGGTAAACCTTTCCGTCACGTTTTCCGAACTCGTATTTTGTATCGACAAGAATCAGTCCGCGTTTAGCAGCTATCTCCTGTCCGCGCTTGAATAGGCGGCGTGTGTAGTCTTCTACTTTGGCATAGTCTTCCGCGCTCACCAGGCCTTGATTGATAATCTCTTCTTTAGATATATTCATGTCGTGGCCTTCGTCTGCCTTTGTTGTCGGGGTGATGATAGGCTCAGGGAAACGTTCGTTCTCTTTCATACCGTCGGGCAGTTTCACACCGCAAAGCTCGCGACATCCGTCCTTATAGGCGCGCCATGCCGAACCGGTAAGTATTGAGCGTATAATCATCTCTACTCTGAATCCTTCACACTTGAGTCCCACTGTCACCATAGGGTCGGGTGTGGCCAGTTTCCAGTTAGGGCAGATGTCGCTTGTGGCATCGAGAAATTTGGATGCAATCTGGTTCAGCACCTGTCCCTTGTAAGGAATTCCCTTTGGCAGTATGACATCAAAAGCCGATATACGGTCTGTAGCGACCATAACGATAATGTCATCGTTAATGTCATAAACGTCGCGCACCTTGCCGTGGTACACGCTCTTCTGTCCTTCAAAGTGAAAATCGGTAGATGTTAATGCTTTCATATAATTGTCTTTTATGAAATTTGTTTGATATTCGGTATTCTGTCCTTATTCTCCCTGGTGCTCTTGTCGGCTGTGTTCGTCTATGGCTTTGTCGTGGGCTTCGTAGGCATTGACAATCCGTGTCACGAGCTTATGTCTCACTATGTCTTTACGCGACAGGTTTACGAAACTTATCCCTTCCACTCCGTCGAGTATATTCATTGCTTCGATCAGTCCGCTCTTTTGTCCTCGCGGCAGGTCTATCTGTGTCGTGTCGCCGGTTATTATCATCTTGGTGTTCCATCCCATTCTGGTCAGGAACATTCTTATCTGTGCAGGGGTGGTGTTCTGTGCTTCGTCGAGTATGACTACAGCATCGCTGAGAGTACGGCCACGCATGAAGGCCAGCGGGGCAATCTGTATTATGTTTTTCTCCATCAGGTCTTGCAGCTTGACCGTAGGGAGCATGTCTTCGAGCGAATCGTAGAGCGGTTGCAGATAGGGGTCTATCTTGTCTTTCATGTCGCCAGGCAGGAAACCAAGCTTCTCTCCGGCTTCGACGGCAGGGCGGCTCAGTATTATCTTCTTTATGGTCTTCTCTTTAAGGGCTTTCACGGCCAGGGCGATACTCAGATAGGTCTTTCCGGTTCCTGCCGGACCTATGGCAAACACCATATCGTTCTGTTCGTAGGCATCGACAAGTTTCTGCTGGTTCTCGCTGCGGCTCTTTATCGGACGGCCGGAAATGTTGTACACTATGACACCTTTTACTGCATCGGCCTTGGTCTTTTGTCCCTTTATTATGTCCAGAATGTCTTCCTCGTCGATTGAGTTGTATTTCAGTACATGTTTGCGCATTATTTCAACATTCTGTTCGAACATTCCTATCTGTTCGTCATCACCCAGAACCCTTATCACGTTGTCGCGAGCAGCTATGCGCAATTTAGGAAATAGCGACTTTATTATTTGCAGATGACCGTTGCCTACACCGTAGAACGCTACGGGGTCGATGTCCTCTAATATGATATGTTTCTCTGTCAAGCTGTTTTATTGTTATTCCGACTGCAAACTTACAAAAAATCGTCGGAATAAACGAATATTTGTCATAGAAAAGCGATTGCGTCAGAAGCTCTGCTCCAACATCTTAGGCAAACGCAATGCGGCTGTCTGTCTGATACATGAAAGGAAAACTTTACACCTACAAGCAAAATCCAACCCGAACCATTTTGTTATTCGTCGATCGGTTCAGGCCTTTGCAAGTTCCTATAAATGTAGTACACCTTAATTCCGCAACACTATAATTTGCAATTTTTATAAGTACCTGAGCAACAAAAAAGTTGCTCAGGATTTGCTGTTCTCCAGACGGGTCATGGTGGGCTGTGATGCCAGACCGGCCTCAGAAGGCTTACGGCCCACTGACATTTTCAAGGCACTGTCACCACGGAGCCGACCGCAATCGTTGGCATCCTCATAGCCGCAGAGAATCTGGCCGATGCGCTGGCTCACCATTTCCATATAGGTATGATGTATGAAACCTTGCCTGCGGAAGTCCGGAATGAGCCGCCCGATTTTCCATGCCAGAGAACCTTGCATCTCGCCCAGTAACATCAATCCGCCATTGGGGGATATGTCTGGAGCATTGAAATCAACACGTATTTTCTTGCCAGAAACAGTTCCAGAAACAGAAAAAAGCATTTTCTCTTGGAACTTTGGATTGCTTGAACAATCTTTGCACATAAGAAACGTTTATAAGTACTTGGCTTTTAGCACTATATGGTACTAATATTTGTCGAGACGACAAAATTAAACGCTTCTTTTTATGTCCCTATGAATTATTTAGGATAAGTCTTCCGCATAATCTGCTTATCTCACCATTATTTTCTTTGTTGTCTGCTTTCCGCCGGAAACAACTTTCACAATGTATGTTCCCTTGGCAAGAACTGCATCGGAGTTCAACTGAATGCCAGATATACTGTAAACAAGGATTTTGCCACTGTCAATATTTGTGCGCACTTTACCACCGTCAATATAAATCACCGGATCTTTATCGCTGTTGTTCTCAACGCTCTCTATGCCTGTGGAATAGTCGTAAGCAGCCTGTTTGTAAGACTCGCCGAGCTTTGCTTCGCAACAGTTGAATATAACGTTCCGTGAACAGTCAGACTGGTCATACTCCGCCACATAGGCAACAACCCGCATGTTGCTGATAACAGCCTCTATATTGGTGTCATCGGCTTTAACCGTCTTACTTGTAGTGGTGCCGTTATAAACATAATTTTCGCCTCGGAGCATACTTTCAGTCCAGAAGGTTGAATGGATTTTCTCTGGAACGGTTATAGTTTTCTCCCATACCGTTGCCTTTCCTGGAGTAGCGTCATTCAATGCCACACCGGCACTTGATCCGGTTACAGTGCCGCGAAATACGCCATTGTGGGTATAGTTGTCGCCACCGCTTGACTGGTATGCCTTAATTCCGTCCTGAACAAGGAAGACGTTGAAAAGCATATTGTCGGTAGGGAAATCTGTATGTGGCTTTATTCCTAATTTTACTGTCAGTTCACGTGTATTCTCGTTCCAGGAGGTCTGGAGGTCAAGCGAAGCATACGGTTTGCTCGCAAGTGCATGCTGCATAAGCGAGAGGGCATTGCCTGTAGTCGAGTTAACAACCGGGAAGCTTGACAATGAAGGGTCTGCGTTTCTGTTCACCATCACAGCTGGTGCATATGTACCGGTACTGCTGCCGGAAGCTAAGCCATAATAAAATGTGTAATCGCCATCCTCTGCCATGGTAAATATATCAGGATAATAGCCGGAATGATGGCTAACCTCTACAAATTTCATTCCCGCATTCTCAGCTGTACCAATAGCACTGTTTACTGCCACGTGGCCAGACGGACAATTGCCACAATCCTGTCCTGTAAAAGTCTCAACGAGGAACGAGCGTTCCATATTCTCGGGATAGACATAAAGGCTGCCGCTGAAAACATTGTCTGACAGATCCTGCTCACTACTTTCTCCATTGACGTTGGTTATTTTTATACTGACATCCTTTTTGCCTTCGCTGTCGGCAGTCACGCTGGAAAGCTTAAAACTGTAAACTGTTCTCGGGGCGATATTCAAGCCTTCAAAATGTTGTGTCGTTTCCGTACCGTCAACCGAAACGACGGCATCAAAACTCGTAATCGCCGTAGTTCCTGCATTCAATACGTTTCCTGACAAACCGAGATTGTCTTTTACCTTGAAATATCCGTCGATATTTGTTCTGCCTGCAATAGCGTCGGCATACATAGGTGCTCCATCTACATCTATGGTAATGTACGCGCTTCCCATACCAGTACCGTATGTATCTATCCACTCGCCGTTCTGAATTGCAAAGTTGCAACCGCTGATGTCGCAAGCTCCGTCGGCAACAAGCATTTTATATGATGTTCCAATCTCTGCAGTATAACCTATATATAGTGCGTCTTCATTGCCGGTTATGGTATACGGCTGACTTAATGTCCACTTGTCTCTTTTCAAAGCACGATTTACTTTGAGGTCCTGCTCTGCAATAGGTGTACCGTCAAGCGACGTGGAGATAAAAGCATGGATTTTTTTGCCTGTGGTTTGTACTGAACCAACGGCTATCTCTACAAAATCGATTGTCTTCCCTTTTAAGGCTTGCAGTTTTTCTCTGCTCAACTTTATTGCCTGTCCCTGTTTTTTTTCAGTACCGAACCTGTAGACATTTCTCGAAACACTGCCGTCTTTGACATAACCCACTGTAGTCGCATTGGCACCTGCCGAAAGTATCAGAAGTGCAGCAACGCTGAAAATGACTTTTCTCATAACTATTCTTTTAAAGTTTTCTTTAGTATATAGAGCATATATAATGCACGCGATATGACAATATGAAACGCATAACGTTTTCACACGTGCAAAAGTACATCTTTTATATTAAACTTTATAACAAATTCGCATTTTTTTTATTTTATCCTTTCAGCTTAAAAGTTTTTTTATACCTTTGCAGTCGATAAAAGGCGCAAGCGATACAAAATTTAAGTTAAACATAAAGCACAAAGATTATGAAGAAGTATCTACTCAATTCTATTGTTGTTTTTGCTTTGACTATCGGCTCTGCCACAATGGCATGGGCTGACAATGTAGTGTACGGACTTACTTATTCGTATACATACGGAGCAAGAACCACATCTGTAGACCTCGACAAGGTCAACAACGCAGAGGCATTGAAAGTCACTCCAGAATTTGGTTATGACGATGCTCAGGATGTGATATGCGGAACAACAGCAGACGACAAGTATTTTGCCTTTGTAAAAGTTCCAGACCCTGTATCTTACGACGAGAATGTAACTCTCGCCACCTTCAACTTCACAACAGGGAATGTTGTGGTTGTAAATGATTTTTCTTACGTATATAGCAAGCCTGGCTACAACGTGTCGGGCATGACATACGACAAGCAGTCGAAGACGCTATATGCTACTGAAGTAAGAGCAGATGACGACGGCAATTACTTTACTGACCTCTATTCTGTTGATCAGGAAACAGGTTCCATGACCCTTGTGGGTTCTTTCGCCGGACAGTATAATTCTATTGCTGCCGACGGCAAGGGCGGATTCTATCTCGTGGGGTTAACAGTTGATGGAGAATGGAATACATACCCTGAATTGTATAAAGCTTCATCGTCGTTTGAAGTAACAAAGGTTGTGGCAAACACAACATTGACTTCATCAAATACCAGTTGCAACAGTCTTGTTGCTGGGGAAGACGGTAAGACAGTATATTTCCTGACTGGAAAGAATGTCATTGTTTTCGATACCGAGGCAAGTACAACCACACTGAAGGGTACATTGTCTGATGCTGTTTACGGTGCTTCTTACGGCAAGTCGTCTGCCGACGGAACACACAACGAGAAACCTGCAACAAAGAAAAAGCGTTTCCTCGTGGAGAAATGGACATACGGAAGTTCAATGGGCGACATTTCCGACGATGTCGTATCTAAAAAATACTACTACAACTACAATACCGACGGCAAGCTTATAAACGAAGGCAGTATTGCAAGGATGTACAATTCGGACGGCAGCGTATCAGATACTTTCAGTCCATATTACTGGACGAAGGTAAACTTTGACGAAAATGCGAATATTGCAAGTACAGACGTTTACCAGTGGGGACCATACGACTATGATGATTACGCGTGGCAAAAAACGACAAGTACAACTACATACACCTACAACGAAGACGGAAAAGTGGCTTCTGAAACATCAGATATAGAAGTTAAGGAATACACTTACAATGAAGACGGAACGCTCAAATCGGTTAAGATATCCTCAAAGAATAGCGGTCAATGGCTGCAGACTATAACATACAGCAACTACGACGGCAACGGCAATGCATTACATTATGAATCTGACGGTGCATACGATTTATACAAATATTCTGCAGAACTGCAGTATGATAACGACGGAAATAAAGTTGAGGAGTATCGCTATACTACTACTGTTGATCCAAACAGCCCAGAATACCCGATTACAACACCTCAACAATATGAGACATGGACATACGAAAACAATGTGCCTCAACTGTACGAAAAATTCGTTTATGACGAAAAGCAGGAACAGGTTCCTGCCTATAAGACTGAGTACACTGCTGTTGACGGAAATCCGGATATAATCCAGGAGAAATCATACTCTTACACCAACGGTAATTGGTATAATGACGGTAGACCTGAACGCAGCTTCTACACAGACTTTACCGGTATGGAGGAAATGACTGCAATGCAATCGTTGGTTGAGGTAAATCCCGAACTTAAAAACACGGTTGACGTTATGTTCACCATTCCGCAGATGGCAAGCAGCAGCGGTCAGAATACAATGTTCGTGATTTACCGCGACGGTCTGCCTGTAGATTCTCTTGTTAACCCATGGGATATGCTGGATGGGACAGGAAAGACGATTACATATCAGGACAAAGACCTGAAGAACGGTTCTCATACTTACTTCGTACAGGCTAAGTTTGCTCCTAACAGCGGTGTAGGTCCACTCGACGCTGAAGACGGAGAATCTACGGATGAATTGGAATGGACAGGCTACTATTCAACCATGCCACAGGATGTTGAAGTTTATACGGAGTTGCCGGCAGTTACAGACCTTGCTGTAGCAAGCGCAAGGAAAGAGGTAAAGGGCAATGCACTTACCGGAAAACAGACAACATACTATCCTACCATTTCATGGAAGAATCCGGAGAATGCCGAGCAGTTAGGTTTCCTGAAGAACTCTATCTTCTTCGAGAACGCTGGTGTGGCTGAAAAGGACACAGCTGACATCAATGCGACAAAGGCGGAGATTACACTTTACGAGGACGACAAGATATATATCGTTACAAGCTACAAGTACGGAAAGGTTCAGTCTGAAACACTGGAGCTTAAGATTGCCGATATCGACAAGCTTACTACAGCCATCAAGACTGTAAGCAACGGAGACAACAATATTTCGTTCAACGGAAGAAACATCACTCTCGGCAACAATGCCAACATATCTGTTTTCACACTCAACGGACAAAAGGTCAGTGAGAGCAACAACGTCAACAGCATTACGCTCGACGCTCCTGCCGCCACATACATAATCACCGTAGAGAAAGACGGAAAAGTAAACGCTTACAAATACAGCGTTAAATAAGCACTACTGTAAATAATTAAAGCAGACAGTCATCATTGTATTTCACAATGTACTGTCTGCTTTTCATACATTAATTATATTAACAACAATTTTAGAATCAATGAAATTAAGAAAACATGTTCTCTTCGCATCGCTGCTTGCCGCCGGTACCGTATGGGCAGACTCAGGCGCACCTGTGATACTGAAGTCGCCAAACGAGTATTACATTACGGCATTCTCGCGCAACGGAAAGTGGGCATGCGGTGCATACACCGACTATGCCAACGAGAACTACGCATTCCGATGGAATCTGGAAAGCAACGAGATTGAAATGCTCAACCCGTCGAGCCCTTCTACTCCATACGCCGTGTCCAACACTGGTGTTGTTGTTGGACAGTTTACCGACAACACATACCGCTCAAACGGTGCGTCGATGACTCTCGCCGGATATTGGGACGGTAAGAAGTGGGTAAGACTTGAAATGCCATCCGACTACGACGTGAAATATTCAAATGCCTACGACATTTCGCCTGACGGACACTATATCACGGGTACTGTGGAGAAGGACATCACACACTTTTACGGTTATATATGGAAAGACGGCAAGATAACGAAACAGCTCGAAGGTGCAAGAAACGAAGCTATGCCATACGCTGTGTCGCCCGACGGAAACTGGGCTGCAGGATGGGTATGGGGCGAAAACCGTACAGCAACGATATGGGACGCTAACGGAAAAGCTACAACTCTCGCCGAACAGATGAGTCCGTGGACCTCTGGACGCAAATTCTCAGAAGACGGCAAACTGTTGCTCTACTACGGAGACTGGACAAGCGACAACAAAGGCATTCAGGCTATATACAACGTAGACACGAAAGAGAAAACAATGGTTTACCCGACCGACAACGACAAGAGCCATAGTATAGACTTCTTCGACATAAGCAACAACGGAACAATCGTTGGTACACAAGACGACCGCGCTTATATATATAAGGACAACACTCCTTATTATGCCGAAGACTACCTGACACAGCACGGCGTGGACTTGTCTAAGGAACACATCCTTGTATATGAAGGAACTGACTACTACCAGCTAAACTATGGCGTGGGTATTTCGTCTGACGACAACGTCATGGGCTTCCGCTACTACAATGACGATAAAAACTCTAATGGCGAATATTCCGTTTCCGTGCAGTCTATGGTGGTTAAGTTCAACCAGCCTACAAGTGGTTTGGCACCTGCCTCGGTGAAAGCTTCACAGCTTTCAGGTATACACTCTGTTAAGGTTACATGGTTGCCAAATGTCTCGGCACAGGGTATCACCGGATACAATGTGTATCGCGACGACAACAAGGTGGCTTCTGTTTCAGCTTCAGACAAGAGTTATATCGATGCAAATGTAGCAAACGGTAGCCACAAATATTCCGTTACTGCACTCTATGGTTCAACGGAGTCTGCTAAAAGCGACGAAATCAGCGTGTCTGTTGCAGACAGGGCATTGCAGTCTCCTACCGGTCTGTATGCCCAGCAGCACGGCTACAATTCAGCTTATCTGGAGTGGGGAATGCCTGAAACAAACTTCAGCAACCTTTCTTATTTCGACCTTGACGGTGTAAACAAGCAGACTTTCGGCGTAGCATACGAGAACACCGTATTTGAAACAGCTATCAAGTTTGACCAGTCTACACTTGCCGCTTACGCAGGACAGAAATTGACTTCTGTTGGCTTCTATCCTATCGAAGCTCAGAACGGATGGACTATCAATATCTACACCCACGACGATAAAGGCGACCTGAAACTGCTGAGGACACAGCCTGTAACACAGGATTTGAAATATGGCGAGCGTAATGTGGTAACTCTCAGTGAACCACTCGACATACCTTCAGGCGACCTTGTAATAGCAACGGAGGTTAGCGTATCTACACCGTCGCAGAGCATCGTGACGCTGGATTACGGAAGAGCCGTAAAGGGATATTCCGATCTGGTTCGCGTAAGTAAAGGCGACGATGCTGATGCCGACTTCTACTCTATGGGCGACATGATGTCACAGATGGGGTACGACTACTCCGCTTCTTGGGCTATTGATGCGACCGTCGCTCCTGCAGGTTCAGATTTGAGCAAGGATAACGTAGACCACTACAATATCTATACCGACGGTAACCTGACAGCAAGTTCTAAGGAATTCAAACATGACTTGCTCAACCTTTCTGAGGGTGCTCATTCTCTTGGCGTTAGCGCAGTTTATGCCAACGGCAGCGAGTCTGAACAGAACATCGTTTCGCTCAACATCAAAAACGACGAGACAAAACTTGCCGGTATCGACAGCGTAAAGGTGGAAAATACGTCTTATACAGCAATCAAAGCTACATGGTCAGCACCTATCGACAACGACAAAGTTCATGTACAGTATTGTGGTGAGACAGCTTCGTCAGCAGCTGTAACAGGTCCTGAGGATAACAACTACAACTTGATGGCAAGTGCCATATATCCTTCAAATACCTTCCGCGGACGCGACGGCTATAAGATTACATCAGTACGCTTCTATCCGCTTAACGATGCTACATTTACGGCTTATCTGTACAAAAACGGCGAAATCGTAAACGAGACTGAGATTTATGACTACAAGCTGAACCAGTGGAACGAGGTTGAGCTAAGCGAGCCTGTAGAGCTTGACTCAAAAGCCCAGTATCAGCTCGTAATCGACTGCTACGACGTTACTCCTAACACGGCTCCGCTGGCAGTTGACACCGATCCGTCTGTGATTGGATATTCAGACCTCGTTTGCGTTGACGGTACAGGAAACACTTGGGACACTCTGAACAATGCCGTTATTTTCAACAGCTGGATGATTGGTCTCGGCATCGAGAATCCGAACGCTGCCCCTCTGCCTGTTAGCGGCTACGACGTTAATATTGACGGTGTGAAAAAGAACAGCACCAAACTGACAGACACATCGTACACCTACGACTTCGGCACTACGAGCAACAAGGAGCATACTATAAGCGTGGATGTTTACTACACGGTGAAGAGCGAGAGTGTTAAGGGTGGTGCAACTAAATTCTATATCGGTTCTACAGGCATCAACGATGCTGTAGTAGGCAAGATAGAGATGCATCAGGGCGACAACGAACTTACCGTAACAGGCGACAATGTAACTTCTGTTGACATCATCGCTGCCAATGGTGCATCTGCTGCATCAGCAAAGGGCAACACAGTTTCTCTGAACGGTCTTACTTCAGGTGTATACGTAGTGAAAGCTACTGTAGGCAACAAGACTGTTACCCGCAAGATTGTCATCAAGAAGTAATGACGATACATGCTGCTGACATTGATCAGCACATGAAACCTAATATCACAATATAAAGAAGATGCGTATTTCGTCACATGGCTTCATACGCATCTTTTTTATTGCATCAAGATCCTCTCACCTTTTTCTGTAAACCAGCTGTTTTCTAAAATGCGGCATATTGCGTTCCGATATGCCGCATATTGGCTTCTAATATGCCGCATTTTAGAAGCTGAAATGGGGCATATTAAAAAACCGAAAAGCCGTCTTCGCAACGCGTTGATGTTCAATGTGTTGCGAAGACGGCTTTGCTTGACTTAATGTGCTTACAGATTGTAAGTGGTCATCGCTCTTGAGATGGTCTGTTTCTTAAAGTTTTCTGGTGCGGTATACGCAATATTTTAAAAGTCACATTTCCTGCTCAGCAAGTCAAGCATTATGTTTATTTCGGCATGAGGAATGGCATAAAGCTGGAGCAGACGTTTGTCGTCGTTGAAGTCGCACGATATATCGAAGTCGGACTCGGACGATTTTCTTATTGCAATATAACGTCTCAACTGTGCTACCGAGTCTTTTGTCTTAGAGAGAAACCATTTGGCATAGCCGCAGTTGATATAGTCGGCTGCGATATGGTTGTCGCTCGTAATGAGTTGGTCGTATATCTTTTCGGCTTCGTCGGCTTTGCCTTTGAATAGGTAGCCCCATGCCAGGGCGCGTTTGATGTTGGCATCGTCGGGATGTTCGTAGTAGAGCTTGAAGAAGATGTTCATACCATCGTCTGTCTTGCCGGAGCATACCAGAGAGATGCCATAGTTGAGGCTATAATTTCGGTTGGACGGGTCAATGGCGGCCAGTGTGGCATAGTGGCGGGTGGCTTCGTCGTACTCTTTCAGCATGAAGCTCGAGTTGGCCAGTCCTTTGAGTGCTTGAGGGTTGTCGGGCATGGCTTTGACGGCTTCCTCAAAGATGGTCTTGGCCTTCGGGTAGTTGGCTGTGCGCAGATAGGACGAGGCAAGCAGCAGCATTTCTTCGGACTCGTAACAGCCGTCGTGGCTTGTGGCGACGGCAATGAGCGTGGAGTATTGTTTGCGCTTGTAAAGGAATTTTTCCAGACTGACGATTTCTTCCTTCATCGTCTCTCGCTCAAACACACGGTCGGTAAAGAACATGGCGGTGTGTGCAGAGTCGGTGTAGACGAACGGATTGCGGAATTCCTGTCTGTAATGATAAAGCCTGAAGAAACGGTACAGGTCTTGCAGATACATGCGACGTATGTAGGCCGGACTTTTGGTTTCTTCTTGCGGCATTGTAGGTCCGAAGGCCTCATTGTTGCCAAGCATTTCTTTCATGTTTGCCGGCAGCCGGTCGATGACTTCGGCCATGGCAAGGGCGAACGAATACTTGTCGGAGTTGCAGAATGGGCCGTTGCTGAATATGAACTGCATGAACCTGCTTTGGGTCAGGTCGCCTTTGCTTTGTGGCAACTCTGGATGTTCTGTGTAGAAGGGACAGAACCAGTTGCTCATAGTGTTGAAGAAGGCGAACCGTTTCATCTGGGAAAAACCACCGAAATAGATGTCGACTCCGCTTTTCTGCATGTCCATCATGCGTTGCATCGATTTTTCCAGCTCTTCCATGTCGCGGTCGGCCGATCCTGGGTCGAGTATGTCGCGCATCGGGTCGTCCTCTTTCTCGATAATACCCGACCGGGTCATTTTCAGATTGTTGTTCTTGATGAGAGTCGGTATTATCTCCCGTCTGATTTCGTCGCTGTCGGCATCAGCGTTGTTGCAGTATACCATCTGTATCTGCAGTTCGAGCAGCTGTCGGCGGGTGTCAGCGTCAGAGCACATTTCGGCTATGGTTTGTGTTGCGTCCGGGAAGATTGTCATGTCGTCTTCGGACAGAGCGAAGACCCATCCCACGAGCGCACGCTGCTTCAGCTGTGTGTCGTTGGTGTTGCGGTATATCTGTACAAGGGTGAGCCATTTGTTTATGTCGAACACATTCATCGAAGCCATCATTATCGCGCTCGTCACGGTGCAGGCATCTATGGTGTCGACGGTGGGCGATAGGAGTAGGTCTGCCATGTGCCGGTATGTGTCGTCCGACCATTGTCCCGACACTAGTATGGCATCGAAGAGCGAGTCGATGTATTGTTGGTGGGTTGCGTAGATTTGTTTCTTCGACGTTTCGTTGCCCAGCGAAGCCATGGCTATGTCCTGTACGAAACCTTCGAGACGTTTCTGTATGCCTTCGTACTCCAGGCTGACCTTTCTTGCGTTGTTGGAAGCATATGAACAGGCCATGCTTTTTGTCATCAATGTGTCGAGCTGCAACGATTTGTACAGACGGTATGCCTTTTTGAGTATGCCGTCGTACACCTTGTCGGCCTGAGGGTCTTTGTAGCCTTTAAGCATGTAGCTGCACATGAGTCTGTAGTCGTTTTCGGCATCTTCGAGTAATGCCGCAAACTCCGGCGACTTGTTCCTTTGGGTCTGTCCGCTAATAAGTCGCAGAGCCAGTCCTGCATTCTTGTCTTCAAAAATGGCTTTTCTTATCGATGAGTCTTCCATTGCTTATCGGGATATGTGTGTGAACTTCTGCTTAGGGAGCGACTGGATGATTGACGGTGTGATATGGTAGTACTTTTCCAGTACAGCTTTATATGTCATCACTCCGTACTTATTGATAGAGTCGCAGGCTGTGTTGTAGCCCTTGATGAAGGCTTTAATCTGTTCTTTGCGTCGCTGGTCGCGTGTTTTTTTACGGTTGAAGATTATAACGCCAAACTCTTCTTTCATGTTGCGGCTGTCGTATATCTGGTTGTGACCGTTGGCCTTTGCCATTGTGGCGTAAGGTTCAGGCAGCCATGCAGCGTCCATCTCGTTGTTCTGTAGCATTGACAGCCTTATCCGAACGTCGTTCACCTGTATACGGAACACTTGAGATTTGGTCTTGACACCGTTCAGTGCCCTGTCTGACAGAACATCGGTCGCCGAATGGCGGGTCATGGCTATCATCTTGTCGCCTAGCTGGCTGAGCCGTGTTATCCGGGCTTTGTGATTGGCCATGAGCAGCCATGAAAGGTTGGTGGGGGAGAGTCGGTCGAGGCCGATGCCTTTGTTTTCGATCCGTTCTGCCCGTATGATGTCTGAGAATGCTCCCTCTACGCTTCCTCCTGCGATTGCCGTATCACAGTCCATCTGGGCATAGAACATTTTCTGACGGATGTCGGCACGGGTCGTGTCGAACATTTCTCGGTCTTTGGCTACGAAAACCGGGAGGCAGTCGAGCGTAGGCATTACCGCTATCTTGAGGGCGAGAGAGTCCTGCCGTTGCAGTTCTTTTCGTTCTTGACGTGTGATGCGTCGTTGTTCTTCTTCGGAACGTCCGCATGAAAACATCATAGCTGCAACTAATATATATAATAATGTTTTTTCCATTTCGCAAAAGTAGCAATTATTTTTTGTAACGCCGATATTTATTCTTACTTTTGTGGAAATTTCAACAGATGGCAAAAGACAGAATAGCATACGTTTGCAGTAACTGCGGTCAGGAATCGGCTAAATGGATAGGCAAATGCCCCAATTGCGGACAGTGGAACACTTTTAAGGAAATACGTATTCCTGCTTCTTCGGCTGCGTCGTTGTCTTTGTCACACCATGCCGCGACGGCTCATTCGTCATCGGCGAAAAACCGTCCGATGCGCCTACGAGATATTCCCGTGGCCGACGACCCGCGAATAGACATGAATGATGCCGAGCTGAACCGTGTGCTTGGCGGCGGACTTGTAGCAGGGAGCATCGTGCTGCTCGGCGGGGAGCCGGGGATAGGAAAGAGCACACTCGTGCTTCAGACCGTACTCAACATACACGACCGCAAGATACTCTATGTCAGCGGTGAGGAAAGTGCGCACCAGCTGAAAATGCGTGCCGAACGTTTGTCTACTGCCACGGGCAGTGCCGAAACTTCTGACAATGTTACGATATTGTGTGAGACTTCTCTTACGCGTATCTTCGAGTATGTGCAGGAAATAGAACCAGAAATGCTGATTGTAGACTCGATACAGACGATAGCAACCGACGACCTCGACAGCAGTCCGGGCAGCATCACACAGGTTAGGGAATGTGCTGCGGCACTGTTGAGATATGCCAAGACGAGCGGTACGCCGGTTCTGCTCATCGGACATATAAACAAGGAAGGGACACTTGCAGGTCCGAAGATTCTCGAACACATCGTCGATACGGTAATACAGTTTGAGGGCGACCAGCATTATATGTACCGCATACTGCGTTCTATAAAGAACCGTTTCGGCAGCACATCTGAGCTTGGTATATACGAAATGGGGCAGCATGGACTCAGACAGGTAAGCAATCCGTCTGAACTTCTGTTGTCACACGACCACGAAGGACTGTCAGGTGTGGCCATCAGTTCGGCCATCGAAGGGGTGCGTCCGTTTCTGGTAGAGACCCAGGCTCTTGTTTCTTCGGCAGCCTACGGTACGCCGCAGCGTTCGGCTACAGGGTTCGACCAGCGTCGTCTGAACATGCTTCTTGCTGTTCTGGAGAAACGGGTGGGCTTCAAACTTATGCAGAAAGACGTTTTCATAAACATAGCCGGCGGATTGCGTGTCACCGACCTTGCAATGGATTTAAGCGTAATCGCAGCCGTCCTTTCCAGCAATGTCGACACGGCAATCGAGGGAGGATGGTGCATGGCAGGTGAGGTGGGCTTGAGCGGTGAAGTACGTCCTGTCAACCGGATGGAGCAGCGCATAGCCGAAGCAGAAAAGCTGGGGTTTACTGACATGGTTGTTCCTTATTATAATCTTCAGGGACTCGACCGTTCCAAGTTTCATATATCACTTCATCCTGTACGCAAGGTTGAAGAGGCTTTGAGGGTGTTGTTTGGATAAGACTGTGATGGCTTGAACGGTTTGATGGTTACAGAACGTCCGGTTTTATGACTGATAATGACCTTGTTGGTTTGGATAAAAAGATTTCTTCTAAAACAAATTTATAAAGATGAAAGATTCAGCGATTATAGTAAGCGGAGGTATGGACAGTATCACCTTGCTTTATGATAAAAAAGACGAAATAGCTCTTGGCATTTCTTTTGATTACGGCAGCAACCACAATGCCAGAGAGATACCGTTTGCACGAATGCATTGCGAGCGTCTTGGCATAAAGCATATAACGATAGACCTTGGTTTCATTCACCGGTACTTCAAGAGCAGTCTGCTCGAAGGAGCAGATGCAATACCCGAAGGACACTATGAAGACGAAAATATGAAGTCGACTGTCGTGCCGTTCCGAAATGGCATAATGCTTTCAATAGCGATAGGTATTGCCGAGAGTAGCGGTCTGAACAAGGTCTTGATTGCCAATCATGGTGGTGACCACGCCATTTATCCTGACTGCCGTCCGGAATTTATACGTGCCATCGACGGTGCTGCCAATGCCGGAACATACGCCCATGTGCATGTGTCGGCTCCTTACACCGACATAACTAAAGCCGACATAGCCCGTATCGGTAAACGTCTTGGCATAGACTATTCTGAGACATGGAGTTGCTACAAAGGCGGTAAGGTACATTGCGGAAAATGCGGCACTTGTGTCGAGCGTCGTGAAGCGTTAAAAGAAGCAGGCATTGAGGATACGACTGTCTATGAAGAATGAGCGGTTAAATACTCATAATTTTCGATACCGATGCATTAACGTGTCATATTTTATTAGTAATTTTGCGTTCAGAACAAAGTATTAGATTGACATAAATACTTAACTTAAATATTTTAAAGATATGAACATCGAACAATTCAACTTTGCCGGCAAGAAGGCAATTGTACGCGTTGATTTCAATGTGCCATTGGACGAGAATGGACATGTAACAGACGAGACACGTATCCGTGGTGCTCTTCCTACACTGAAGAAGGTTCTCGCAGATGGCGGTGCTCTGATTATGATGAGCCACATGGGTAAGCCTAAAGGTAAGGTGAACCCGAAACTGTCGCTCAAGCAGATTGTCCCCAATGTGTCAAAGGCTCTTGGTGTAGACGTTAAGTTTGCTCCTGATTGTGCAAAGGCAGACGCTGAGGTTGCTGCTCTGAAACCAGGCGAGGCTCTGTTGCTCGAAAACCTCCGTTTCTATCCTGAGGAGGAAGGTAAGCCTGTAGGTATAGACAAAACCGACCCTAAATACGACGAAGCCAAGAAAGAAATGAAGACTCGTCAGAAAGATTTTGCAAAGAAGCTCGCTTCATACGCTGACAGTTATGTAATGGACGCATTCGGTACGGCTCACCGTCGTCATGCTTCTACTGCTGTTATCGCTGATTTCTTCGATGCCGACCACAAGATGCTCGGCTATCTGATGGAGAAAGAAGTAAAGGCTGTAGACAACGTTCTTAAAAACATCAAGCGTCCTTTCACAGCCATCATGGGTGGCTCGAAGGTTTCTACAAAGATAGGTATTATCGAGAACCTGCTCGGCAAGGTTGACAACCTCATTCTTTGCGGTGGTATGACATATACTTTTGCCAAGGCCCAAGGTGGAAAAATCGGTAATTCTATCTGTGAAGACGACAAGCTCGACGTAGCTCTTGACGTTATCAAGAAGGCGAAAGAGAAGGGCGTTAATCTCGTGCTCGGTACAGACTGTATTGCTGCCGACTCTTTCTCGAACGATGCTCACACTCAGGTTTGTCCTTCTAACAACATTCCTGATGGATGGGAAGGTCTCGACGCAGGTCCTGAGACCCGTAAGGCTTTTGCCGCAGTAATCGAGAATGCCAAGACCATTCTGTGGAACGGTCCTGCAGGTGTATTCGAGTTTGACAACTTCACCGGTGGATCTAAAGCTATTGCTGAAGCTATCGCCAAGGCTACTGCAAACGGTGCATTCTCACTTATCGGTGGTGGTGACTCTGTCGCTTGCATCAACAAGTTCGGGATGGCCGATAAGGTTTCTTACATCTCTACTGGTGGCGGTGCTTTGCTTGAAGCTATCGAAGGCAAGGTCCTTCCTGGAATTGCAGCAATAAAAGGCGAATAAATCGTATTTTTAATCTGATAAACTAAAAATGAGCGGAGAATGAAATAACAATCATCCTCCGCTCATTTTTATTTCCATATTTAGTCTTTTCTACATAACTATTGATTCGGGTTAAAACTGAAAAAATAGGACTTTTGCTATATTATCTTCTTTTACAGTGACTGCAAAAAAGCGGGTTATACCAAACATTACGATTGATATAACCCGCATTGTTAATGCGTCTGATGTGATTTTACTTTTTTTCGACGGTCAACTTGCCGTTCTTTACACCGCCAGTAAGGTCAAGTGTGATGACGTAAGTTTCACCGGTCGTGAGTGTGACACCGTTGCGAAGATAAATGTTTCCGGCATCGTGTCCTCCAGGATATTCTGTCTTGCCATCCCCTACAGCAAAAATTTTACTGTCAGTGGAGACGTTATAGTCGGTACCAGTATTCTTAAACTCTGTACCCCATCCGGCTTGGCCAAAGAATTTGAAGTTGATGGCTTCAGGTTCTTGGTACATCTGCTTGCCGACGGTTGCAGTCAACTGGTAGACTTTGTTTTTAACTTGTGCCATACACATGCATAGATCAATGTCTGTCCACCAGCCGCCCCAACTTTTGTTAAATTCGTATCCGAATTCGACAGATGGCGTTTGCAGACCTTGCGCTCCGATAATCCATACAGCTCCAGTTCCGTCTGATTTCAGTTTTGCTGGCTCCATATTTCCGTCCTTGTTTTCTTGCATTGCCCAAACTTTGAAGGCGTGTGTCTTCTCGTAAGTGTATGGACGAAGCGTGTAATAGCCGCTCAGAGCTTTAAACTTGTATGTACCGTCACCGACTGACTCAAAGTAGTCGGAGTCGTAGTACCAGTCTTTATACTTCTCTGGCACACCAGTAAACTTGTATGGGCGGTTCTGACGAAAGAATCCTACATAGTCGGTATTCTCTTCAATTTTTATTTCCTGTAAACTCATATCAGGCTGTTCTGCCGGTGCATATTCGAAGGTAAGGACGTTGAACGTAATGTCAAAGTCTTGCGGCATAGAATTGGTGAATTCGATGTTGTTTTTCGAGTTGGCGGCAATGTTGTTGCCGTCTTTACCGAATGTAATCTCATTACCGTTCGTACCTTCTTTTGGGGCAACGATATAGCCAGAATAAGTCTCTGAACCGTTTGCTTGAACTTTTCCTTTAAATAGGAATGGATTGTCTTTGTCGGGCAAGAGCGTGGTTTTCGTATTGTCACTGCCGACAAGTGTCAGACTCTGGTAATGAGGACGGGTGAGTGGAAGCTCAATGTCGTTTACTGTTTGTGTAAGCTGTATGTTCTGCAGCGTCACTTTCAGGTTTGCCTTTCCGTCTGGTACATCTTTAAAAAGCGGGGCATAGAGTCTTAGTTCGTAGTCGCCTTCGGTCTTTGTGCGTAATGAAGCGTCAGAAACCTTTTCTGTTCCGTAATAAAGTTCGGCTTTTACCGTTGACAATGCCACACCACCGTTGTCCTTGCAGTTGACATTAACAGTGATGCTGTCGCCAAATTGGGCGGATGTTATCGGTGTTACCGAGATGGCGGGTGCCCCACCTCCTTCTTTATAGTCGAAGTCGTCGCAGGCTGTGAACAGCGGCAAGCAAACCGCTGACAGTATGAAATATTTTAATGTTTTCATTGTTCCGTAATTAAGTTATTATTATTTCCAGATACAAGAAATGATGCTCTGTGTCGGCACTGTGACAAGGAAGTGTTTCTTGCCGTCAGATACGGTGACATCTATCGAGTTGGCTCCAGTGTTGAGCAGGATGGCTGCGTAGGTACCGTCCGGATTGACAAACTGGCTGTGTATGAGGTTCGGGTTAGACGGCTCGCGTGAAGTGCCGACGCGTACAGCTCCAGGTTTTACAACACTCGACAAATGGCATATTACGTAATAATGTGAATTGTAACTCAATGTCTTGTAGTTGCTTTCATCGATGTCAATTGCTCCGAAGCAGGTCTGGCATCCGCCGTCAAGATTCGGCCCCATGCTCTTGTCGAGCATTAAGTTCCATACGAGCACTGCCTTACAGTTCTTGTTTACAGTGCCGAGCGCGACGTTTGTCATGTCTGCCATCAACCGTTTTGAAAGATTGCGTCCGTCATTCCATGTACCGATAGAAGTCTCGCTGAAAATAAGTCCTTTGTTGGGAGCTTTCTCATGGATATCGTCAAGCTCAGTGTTGTTGCCGCCGTAGTCATGGTAGGCTGCACCGACAACCAGTTCAGAACCTTCATAGTTGTCGCCCAAAGCGTTGTAAACTTTTATAGGGTAGTCGTCCTGCGAAGCATCTTTGCTATAGTCGTAATTGTGGTCGTAAACGTAAATCTGAGTCTTCAGATTGTTCTTCTTGAACTGTCCGGCCAGAATCTTTACAAATTCAGCCTCTTCCTCCCACGGCATGTATGTAGATGCGCTGTTCTGCTTGTTCAACGGCTCGTTCTGAGGGCTAACGGCATAGATATTGATGCCTTGTCCTGACATTGCTTGAACAAACTTTACAAAATACTCGGCATATTCGTTGTAGAGCATTGGATTGACATGTCCGTCTGTCCATTCGTCGTGCGGTTTGAGTGTTTCCAGATTGCTTACTTTCATCCATTTTGGACATGTCCATGGAGCTGCAATGATTTTCAGGTTCGGGTTGATTGTCAGAATCTCTTTAAGAACCGGTATTATGTAATCGTTTTCGTCGCTCTGAAGCGCGAAGTTTTCTATTCCCTTTTTATCGCACAGAGTGTATTCGCGGCTTGAGAAATCGCTACATCCTATAGCTATGCGCGCATAGCTTACGCCGTAACCTTCGGTAGGCGAATAAATCTTTTTGAGCAAGGCTTCGCGGTTTTCCTTAGACATTTTCAAAAGATTATAGGCAGATGAATAGGTTATGGCGAACCCGAATCCGTCCATCGTCTGATATCGTTTGGACGGATCCAAAGCTATGGTTGTAGGTGCCATGGTCGAACCATCTACAGTGGCTGCTGATGTCTGATGGAGCAGATCGTGTCCTTCTACAGTGGTTGTAAACATCTGTACCTGGCCGTCTGCTGGATTCGTGTTTGGTGCGACAGGCAGATCGTAGGGTGTGTTGTCGACATCTATAGTGGCGACATTGCAAGCTGTTAGTGATAAGACACTTGCGCTCAGAAGCATTGCAAATATGTTTTTTGTTTTCATTGACATTTCGTTTTAATTTTAGAATTGTTCTTAACGTCAATACTCCGTTAAAATTTAAGCTGCCTCAGCCGCAAATCCAAATATCTCATTG